>CBDUUS010000008.1:0-16458 GCA_965370465.1 uncultured bacterium
AGCTCTTAGTCAGGACAAAAACACATCTTGAATTAAAAATAAGCAGGGATCTGCTGAAAATAAAAAATGAACAATTAAAAAAACTGGCTATTACTGACAGTATGACGGGTCTGTATAATCACCGCTATATTATTGACAGCCTGTCAGAAAGAATCATGGAAGCCAGGAGATATAAGCAGCCTCTATCTGTGATAATGCTTGATGTGGACCATTTTAAAAAGGTTAATGACAATCACGGCCATGCTTTTGGAGATTTTGTACTGGTGAGAATTTCTACAATAATAGAAGAGACTATTAGAAAAACCGATATTGCGGGAAGATATGGCGGAGAAGAGTTTTTAATTATTTATACCAATACTGATAATAAAAGTGCCTTTAATACCTCTGAGAGGTTAAGAAAATCAATAGAAAAAGAAAAGTGGGACAGGGCTGATTTAATAGTTACCGTAAGCGGAGGCATATGCGAACTTAAAGATGAAGATTTTTCAAAACTTATAATGAAAGCTGACAGCTTACTCTATAAAGCCAAAGAAAATGGCAGAAATAGAATTGAAAAATAGTGATCCTAAAATAATGCTTATTTTATCTTCTATACTATTCCCTGTGCCAGCATGGCATTTGCAACTTTTATGAAACCTGCAATATTTGCACCCAGTACCATATTGCCTTCATCGCCATATTCCTTTGCTGAAATACTGGCACTCTGGTAAATATTGCGCATGATCGTCTTAAGCCTGTCATCCACTTCGTCAAAGGTCCAATATGTCCTTGAGCTATTTTGGGACATCTCTAAAGCTGATACAGCAACTCCGCCTGCATTTGCTGCTTTCCCGGGACCATATAATATCTTATTTTCTAAAAATATTTTTACTGCTTCAGGGGTAGAGGGCATATTAGCTCCCTCGCCTACAGCATAACAGCCATTCTCAACAAGTGTTTTAGCTGAATCACCGTCTAATTCATTTTGTATAGCACAGGGAAGAGCAATATCACATTTTATGTCCCATATGGCTGAAGGGTCATCAATATATTCAGCATCGGGATATTTATCCCTGTATTCGAATATTCTTTTCCTCTCAACTTCTTTAAGAACTTTTATAGTATTCAGGTCTATACCGTCAGGATCATAAATATAGCCGCCCGAGTCACTCATGGCTATGATTTTTGCTCCAAGCTCTCTGGCCTTTTTATTAGCATATATTGCGACATTGCCGGAACCTGATATTATGACTTTAGCGCCTTTAAAGGACTTATTGCTATTTTTAAGCATTTCATTTACAAAGTAGACAAGTCCATACCCGGTAGCTTCGGGCCTTAGAAGGCTTCCACCGTATTCAAGGTCTTTTCCTGTTAAAACTCCGACAAAAACATTTTTTATTCTCTTATACTGTCCAAACATATACCCGATCTCCCTGCTGCCTGTACCTATATCTCCTGCAGGTATATCAATATCCGGGCCTATATATTTACAGAGCTCAGTCATAAAGCTCTGGCAGAATCTCATTACTTCGCTATCTGATTTTCCTTTTGGGTCAAAATCGCTGCCGCCCTTGCCGCCTCCGATAGCCTGGCCGGTAAGTGAATTTTTGAAGATCTGCTCGAAACCAAGGAATTTTATTATTCCGAGGTTTACTGAAGGATGCAGTCTGAGCCCGCCTTTATAGGGACCGATGGCACTATTAAACTGTACCCTGAAACCGCGGTTTACCTGTACTTTTCCATTATCGTCAACCCAGGGGACCCTGAAAAGGATCTGTCTTTCGGGTTCAACAAGTCTTTCAAAGATCCCGGCTTCCTTGAATTTTGGTTTTCCTTCAAAAACAGGTTCTATAGAATCTAAAACTTCTTTTACGGCTTGATGAAATTCTTCTTCTCCTTTGTTTCTCTCAACTACCTTATTAAAAATCTCTTCAGCATAGGACAGTTTCTTCTTTTCCATGATATCCAGAGTATTAGTCATTGTAGTTCCCCCCATCAAATCCGTATTTATATTAATATTTAGCTCTACTCCCCAAAAAATAAAAAAACATCAACAATCTGACAAATCCCTGTCAATTACTGATGCTTTATTGTACCTATAGGGCATCATCGCCTTAATATTTAGTTTTGAGTTTTTGATTATAAAACTTTAAAACTTAAAAGTAAATGATATTTTCAATGTTTTTATTTCTGAGATTATAAAGATTTTTCAGGATATATTGGCAATATGTATTATAATATGGTTTATATGCAATACAAAACTTCATTACCTGCTTTAAAGCGGAAAATTTATATTGTATAATACAAAAAACTTTAGAAAAAATCGGTGAGATATGCCTCTAAATGAGCTGGAATCAATAATAAGTGAGATCATAAAATTACTTCCGTATTTTATCCCGGTCCTTATTATAGAATATGGCCTGCTTATTTTCGCTCTGGTGCAGCTTTTTAAAAACGAAGTGAGGTATATGCCGAAATGGGGCTGGGCCCTGATTATTATCCTTATAAATATAATCGGGCCGGCTGTTTTTCTAATAATAGGCAGAAAGAAAGACGGCGGATGATAAAAGTAGTCGATCTTAAAAAAAATTATGGCAGTTTCGAGGCTCTCAAATCAATAAGCTTTAAAGTAGAAGAAGGTTCTGTATTTGGTTTTATCGGACGGAATGGCGCCGGCAAGACCACAATGATGAATATCCTGACAGGACTCATCGGTTTTAATAGCGGTGAAATACTTATTAAGGGAATGGATCTTAAAAAAAACAGGCAGGAACTGATAAAGTACATGGGCTATCTTCCGGAGACACCTGCTTTTTATGATTATATGAATGCTTATGAGTACCTGGATCTAATAGGCAATTTAGCAGGATATGATAAGGGTGATAAGAGCAGGCGCATAGGCGAGCTATTGGATATAGTCAAATTAAAGAAGAATGCCAGAAGAAGGATAGGCGGATATTCAAAGGGGATGAAGCAGAGAATGGCGCTTGCTGCAGCTATTATGGACGGGCCGGAGATACTATTTTTAGATGAACCTTCATCTGCTCTTGATCCCGAAGGAAGAATGGAGATGCTGGAGCTTATTGACGGTCTTAAGGACAATAGGATCACAATTTTTCTGTCGACGCATATTTTAAATGATGCCGAGCGGGTATGCGACACTATATGCATGCTGGATGAAGGTAAAATACTTTTAACGGAAAGCCTCTCAAAATTATATAAAAAACATACACAACCGGTTCTTGATATTGAATTTGAAGCTGATCCTGAAAATGAGACCGGCTCTTTAAAAATGCTGCGCTGGGTAAGAGATGTAAAGACCAGGGGAAAGAAGATCAGCATAGAAGTCAATGATATAGATATAGCAAAAAAAGAGATACTTAAAGAGCTTTCAAAATTTAATAATAGTATAACCGGCTATCAGATCCGGAAGATGAATCTGGAAGATATCTTTATAGGAATGGTAAATAAAAATGCGGACATTTAATGCATATTTTAAAAAAGAGATCCTGGAAGCTTTAAGGACCAATAAATACCTGATACTTTTTGTCGGGACTATTTTTTGGGCCCTTCTTGACCCTCTATTATTAAAGTTGCTGCCAATCTTTTTAAAAAGTTCATTACCTGTGGATATGTCCCCATTACTCTTAGATTTTACAAGAGATACGGCTTTCCAGAATTTTATAGGGGACTTTTTCGAAATAGGGACGCTTTTTTTCGCTTTTACGCTAATGGGGCTTCTGGCCAATGAGATACGGTTTAAAAAACTTGTCCTTCCTTATACAGGAGGGGCCGATCCTGCCGGCATGGTCCTGGCAAAATATATTCATTACGGGGCCACTCTGTCAATTTTCATCCTTATATCTTTCCTGACTAATTATTTCTATACTGACCGGCTCTTTACCGGGGGGATATTATCTGTAGGAATAGTATTGAGATCCGCGCTTCTGTACATCCTTTATTACTGTGTATTGCTGGCAATCCTTCTATACTTGAGCAGCCTGTTTAAAAGAGGCCTAACCGCAGGCATAATAGTGCTTGTAATGGGATATACACTGAGTATTTTTAATCAATTTCCGGATATAAGGCCGTATCTGCCAAATTACCTGCTTTTCAAAGCGGCAGACATAGGGAATGTTTTTAATAATACCCTTATACCTACACTAACTATATCGTTCTGTCTTATTATTATCTTTGTCTTCCTTGCCGTCAGGCGGATGAAGAAAATCGATATTGCATGATCCTTTATTTTAAATTCTCCGGATTAAGGCATTTAAGACGGTCTATGACAAATCTACCGTCTTTTCTTATGAGTTTTCCATCAAAATATATTTCGCCTCCGCCATATTCGGGAGTCTGGATCAGCACAAGGTCCCAGTGAATGGAAGATGAATTATTATTGGATGCTTCCTCATAGCATTTTCCGGGGGTAAGGTGTATGCTTCCCATTATTTTTTCATCAAATAGCGGATCTTTCATAGCATCTGTAATATATGGGTTAAGGCCAATGGCAAATTCGCCAAGATATCTTGCACCTTCATCCGTATCGAGGACTTCATTGATCTTTTCAGTAAAATTAGCGGAAGCTTCTACTATCCTGCCCCTGCTGAACTTAAAATGAATATTTTCATAAGTCGTTCCCTGATATACTGCAGGAGTGTTAAAAGTCAGGCTGCCCTCTATAGATTCCTTTACAGGAGCGGTAAAGACTTCACCATCCGGGATATTTCTCTCTCCCGCAGCTTTTATAGTGGGGATATTTTTAATTGAAAATGAGAGATCTGTCCCCGGGCCCTTTATCCGGACCTTATCTGTCCTGTCCATCAGCTCTATTATGCTATCCATAGCTTTTGACATCTTTGAGTAATCAATGGTGCAGACATCAAAATAGAAATCTTCGAAGGCCTCCAGACTGGTATTTGCAAGCTGGGCCATTGAATTATTCGGCCATCTGAGGACCACCCATTTTGTATTATTAACCCTTTCATCGGACACCGGACCACTGTAATTCCGCATATAGGAATTCATTTTATCTGAAGGAAGATCACCAAGTTCATTGACATTGTCATGTGCCCTTATCCCGATGAAGGCATCAATATCTTTCATCTGGACCAGGTCATGTCCTGTCATAAGCTCAAGCTGGTCCTTTCTGCATCCCGCGATCAATTCTCTCTGGACGATATCATCTTTCAAAGTGACAAATGGCAGTGCTCCTGAGGAGTAGATCCCCCTTACAAGGGATCTTACAAGGGGAAGTGCCGTCATCCCATAGCACTGGATCAATACATTTTCACCTTTTTTTACCTGACATGAATAATTCAAAAGTATATCTGCAAGTTTATTTATTCTCGGATCCATTAGCGGTCTTCTCCTCTCAGAAGTCAAATATTAAACTAATATAGAATAATATAGAGTATATCAATTATTTCAATTTTTTCTATATCTGAGCCACAGGGCCGCAGCTGTAGTAGTAAGCGATAATACAGCAACATATATGGATACCTGAAGCTGGCCAAAGTGATTGGCGCTATAAAGAACAACACTATAATTTAATAGCGCATGTGCAAATGATGCTATCAGATAGAACTGCCACCCCCGGCCCTTTGCCAGCCCCCATCCTGCAATTGCACTTGAAGCAGTGTGAAATGCGACTGTAAAAAACCTTTCCCAGAATGGCAGGAGTCCATAGATAATTCCGGTGGTCCCGATTGATGTGCTCAGGCTCCATCCGGAAATAAACATACTATTATGTATCCATACTGCTTCAAAGACTCCAAAACCCAGGCCGGCAGCTGCACCCATCATAAGGCCCGCCTTCGGATCCATTCTGGTTTTTCTTTTCCACGAGATAAAAACTACCGGTACGAGCTTGGCTCCTTCCTGGACCAGTCCCGAATAGAGCATCTGGGGTATGATGGCGAGAAGGATCCACCGCATAAGGACCGTCTGGTCCCATATAAGGTTCATTCCCTGTGTCGTCAGTGATTGAAGGGGCACCTGTATAAAACAGACCGCAAGCCATGTAAGAATGGCGCTTATTGATACCACGGCCCATGAAAACCGTTTCCCCAGCATAGGGGACCAGTATGCTGTATACCATATGGCCCCAAAGAGCAGACCAAGACCGATACCTGCAAATAGCTGGTAGAAAGATATTCCAGGAAAATAAAAGCCTGAAACAAATAAATCAGTGATATATCCACCCATAAATGATAAGCCTTTCTGTCCCGGCAGCCGCTATTTCTTTTCGGACTCTATCTTTTTTCTTGCTTCTTCAAAGAAAGGTTCTGCAAAAGAAGTCGAGTATGTCCTCTGGTCAAAAGATTTTGTCTTCAGAGTGTTCAAAAATCCTTTGAATTCATCAAAATATGAACCATAGATATGATAACCGTCGACCATGTCTACATAACGGCCAGCTTTTACAGGTTTTTCGATGACAGATGCGACTTTTTCTGCTATATCCCGCTGCAGGTCGGTCAATGCAAATATATTCATAAAGGCTGCCTTATATGCATCTCTTGACCTCCAGTGAGTGTTCATATTGAGGATAAGACCTTCTTTTGGGTCATTAAGTATTCTGAACCACATCCTTTGAAGACAGGGGGGTTCATGGTGCTCCGCATCAAGCTCGGGCACCCATGTGATGGCCTGGGCCCTCCGGGTATAAAAACAGGCGGCAAGGTTTTTGACAATAGCATCTATCTGATTCAGCGGACCCTTTTTTGCAGGATAGTCAAAAAGCCTTTCATGATAACTGTATGACCAGCCGTGGCTTCCGATCCAATGGTCATGAACACCGAGCACGACTTCCTGGCGGTAGATCTCCAGTTCATCCAGTCCAGTAGGAAGTGCGCGATGTATCCTTGGTTCTGAAAAAGGCTCATGTACCACTATGATCATTGTGGCATCCCGGCTGGGGGGATCATTGGGCCTGTCATATTGTGTCTTGATGGATACTCCATTCTCCCAGACTGCCAGAAGGGATTTCTCCCAGGCTTCCGGCAGAGTCTTGCCCTCTACCTTTAATACTGGAATATAGCCGCTGTTAAATGTTATTTCCTGGATCTTGTTTTCATCTGACATTTGCTTGCCCTTTCAAATATTGGTTTTGCTGATCAATATGAGAAGTTTCCCTATAGGAGCCTGTCCGAACCGGGAGATCATAATAATAGTTTACCATAAAGATCAAAATTTATAGCCATGTCACTAATGGGGTTTATACTCTTTTATATTTATAAAATTTCTTGATATTGCATAAAGCAGATCTCCGATCCTTTCAAGATGAAGGATGATATCTGCAAAGATAACGCCTGAGCTGAGAGAGCATTCCTCTTTTCTGAGCCTGTCAAGATGATTGGTCCTGGCATCCTTGACGATCTCATCGATCCGGTCCTCTATTGATTCACACTGTTTTAATTTAATTATACTGTCATCCTCGATACCAATGATCAAAGTCTTAAACATATAATTGACTTTATCAAAAGTTTTTTCTAATTCCTCTGATTCGTCCTTATTGAAAATCATATTATTTTCTTCTTTGACCCGGGCGAGATACATCATGCTTTCAGCATGATCTCCTGTCCTTTCTACGTCATAGGCTATATGCAGCAGATCTGTCAATTGATTTGACTGTCTTTTACCAAGTGTTTTTTGTGAGACTTTTGTAAGATATCTTATGATATCTTCAGTTATGCTGTCCACAGCAGATTCTCTATCGAGCAGCTTTTCTTCAATACGAGTATCCTTTTTATCAAGTCTTTCAAATGCGAGCTTTAGCATGGTATGTGTGATTTTTATCATCCTGATGGATTCCTTTTTAACCAGTTCCATTGCGAGTGAAGGAGTCTGGATAAGCTGATTATCAAGGTGCAGGGCATTCTTCTGGACGACTATATCTTTCCCCGGGAAAATCTTAACTACGATCTTTTCAAAAAAACCTATAAAGGGAAATAGGACCACAGTAGTTATTATATTAAAGGAGGCATGAATATTAGCTATCTGATGCGGGATGCTGCTTCCGGTTAGTCTGATTATTAAGGGCTGGAGCCTGAAGACATAAAGCAGGAGAATGAATATAATGGTTCCGAATATATTAAACATAAGGTGTGAAAAAGCCGTCCTCTTTGCTGTTATTGTCGTCCCTATGCTGGCGATCAAAGCCGTGGAGCATGTGCCGATATTATCTCCTATCAGGATAGGTATAGCAGCCTCGATAGGCATCAGGCCCTGGGATCCAAGAGCTATTAATAGACCGATAGTGGCTGAACTGCTCTGAAGCAGTATGGTAAGGCCCAATCCAGCAAGTATGCCATAGAAAGGGTTCTTGCTGAAAATCAAAAGAAAAGTCTTAAAGGCCTCATTTTCTCTTAATGGGCCAAGAGCTCCTTTCATTATAGTCATCCCCAAGAACAATAATCCAAGACCGATAATAGTCATTCCAATATTTTTTATCCGTCTTCTTTTAGCAATAAAGTACAGGAGAAAACCAATGATTATAAGGGGGTAAGAAAGTATATCGATCTTGAATGAGACTATCTGGGCAGTTATGGTCGTGCCGATATTTGCTCCCATAACGATTCCTATAGCCTGTCTCAGAGTCATAAGTCCGGCATTTACAAAGCCCACTGTCATCACAGAGGTGGCGCTGCTGCTCTGAATCAGCATGGTAGTAAAAACACCTACCAGGACCGTGGACCATGACTTCTTTGTAACGATATTTATTACGGATTTTAATTTATTAGAGGTGATCTTTTGAAGACTATTGCTTAACCTGTTTATTCCAAAGATAAAAAGTGCAAGTCCGCCTAAAACTTCTAGAACTAAACTATAATACATATAAATAGGTAGGGTCAAACTTTATAAATCAGTGATGATTATAAAGGAATAAAAAGAAATTTTAAATAAAAACATTAGTCGATTTGCAGATAATAAAAAATCTTTAATATTATCTGCAAATAATTTTTACAGCTACATCACTATAGAGGACAGAAGAAAGCATGGCTATCCCTGTTCAGTAAAATTCATTGTATTCTTAAAATTATCTTCTTTGCTTTTAATAATGATCCAGAATTCTCGGGGATCGATTATCGGGATCAAATCAAACTTCTTCAATATAAGAAGGTCCTTATCTCCCGTGATAATATAATCTGCCCGATTATCACAGGCAAGTGCTAAAATATTATCATCATCAGCATCCCTGCATACTTTTTCACTTAGTTTTTTATAGCCTTTGACTATGCACTGCTCACGGAGATATATTATAATGTCATTTGTTTTATCAGCGGGTAGCTTTATCTTTTTTATCAGGTTCTTTGAGACTTCTGATATGATGTGTTCACTTATTAGAATAGTCGTACTGTCAAGGCACAGCTCAAATAATGAGCTGCATAGGCCCCTGGATGAAAAAGCGGCAATGTATATATTACTATCAAGCACCACTTTCATGAGATTATTTTAAACACATCTTCATCGGTCAGTATTCCCTGGGATTCTGCAAATGGAAGTACAGTCTTTTTTAGCTTTCTAAAGCGGTATATGGCTATATATTTTTTTAGCGATTCCCTTACCAGGTCACTTACAGGTCTTGACTCATCTCTACTGATGTCTTTTAATTTTTTCCTTATATCTTCAGGTAGTCTAATTGAAATAATGTCACTCATAAAGCCTCCTCGTAATACAAGGTATTACATTAAAAAATTTTTGTCAATAGGTTTATATGATCTAAAAATAGAGAAGTTAAATAAAGCTTAGACATGTACTAATTCTATCAGTTTTCACTTCTTTCTTCATCGAAGACAAGCTGGCCGCATGCAGAGTCTATATCTGCTCCAAACCTGGATCTGCGGGTGACGATGATCCCATTTTCCTCAATTATTTTTTTAAAAGCAGTGATCCTGCTTTCCAGGGGCCGCTTCAGGGGCGGTCCTCCATTAAAGGGTATCAGGTTTACCATGCAGAGGAGGCCCTTTAACAGGCCTGCAAGTTCTCTGGCATTCTCTTCTGAATCATTAAAGCCATTAATCATCACATATTCAAACATTACTTTCCTATTGGTCCTTCTGATATAGTACTTAACTGATTCTATCAGTTCCGGTATTTTGTGACGGAGATTTACAGGCATAATTTTAGACCTCAGCATATCATTTGGAGCATTTAGTGATACTGCCAGATTTACCTGTATTCCCTCACCGGCAAATAATTTGATCTTTTCAGGCAGGCCCGCTGTTGAAATAGAGATATGCCTCGCACCGATATTAAACATCTCATTGCTGTTTATCATCCTTACAGCTTCAAGTACATTATCATAGTTAAGAAATGGTTCGCCCATCCCCATAAATACAATATTTGATATTGATGAGCCTTTGCTCTTAAGAAATCTTTGGAAAAGGAGGACCTGCACTATTATCTCTGAAGAATCAAGATCTCTTTTGAATCCAAGTTTTCCGGTCTGGCAGAACAGGCAGCCAAGGGCGCAACCTGCCTGGGAAGAGACGCAAACAGTATTTCTACTGGTGCTATGCTGCATCAGGACAGTCTCGATAAACACGCCTCCGCCTACTTTGATAATAGCTTTTACAGCATCACTTTCTTTTGATTCGATCATCCTGCTGTCTATAGAAAGCGGAAATTCTTCCTTAAGTGTTCCGCGCAGCTTCAGTGAGAGGTTTGTGGCATCATTCCAGTCAGTAATAAGATCCTTAAAAATAGCTCTGCGTGCCTGTTTTAGATGGTAGGGCTTTTCATCTGCAAGTATTTTATCAAGTCTTTTAAGATCCATATGAGTATTATATCAGAAAGACATGCTTATTCTGCGGCCAAAGCAAGATCTTATAAATTCTTTAAGATGCCTGATAATTTCTCCAGAGGGTCCTTATCTTTAAAAACCACATTATATATGGCATTAAAGAGAGGGAGCTCTTCCAGTAGTCCGCTGTAATTATCCGCGAGCCACTGCTTCCCAAGTCTTAGAGTATGATAGCCTTCAGCAAGCTCGCCGCCTTCAAGCATCTTCCGGCAGACTTCCTCCGGCGGATCTCCTCTCCCGATAAGCTCTCCAAATTTACGGTTTCTTCCTGATTGCGATGTAACATAAAGGTCGCCAATACCGGCATTGTCAAAGACAGTCTCCTTTTTTCCTCCAGCTCTTTCGACTATTCTTGATATCTCGAGAACACTCTGATTAAATATGAGCGAGCTAAAATTATGGTAATTTCCGGCCATCTCAGGTCCATACAAGCCGTCTATTAGGCCCATCCCTGTAGCATAGACATTTTTAAAATCAGCTGAAAGCTCCACTCCTGTAATATCCCTGGTATGGAGTATCCTGTAATAATCAGTACAGAAGTGGTCCGCCATCCCGGCCATCTCCTCTGTTTTGGAACCGTAAACGCTCACAGTAGGTATTTCCCTGCACACTTCCAGAGCTTTGACCGGACCTCCGATAGAGGTCCATAGAAATCTTTCATCACCAAATTTACTGCATAGAAGTTCAGTTGCTGCTGCGGAGGTCCTTTTGATCCTGCCATTATCATCGACAAAACCTTTTGTTAGCGTATAAATATATTTATTATGGTCCAGGGCATCAAGAAGTCTTTTAAATACAGATAGAAACCCCTCGCTTGATATGCCCATAAATATAATATCAGAGCCCTTTACTGCCTCTTCCAGGCCATCAGAATAAAACAATTTGACCGGTGATGGAAGGGGTTTGCCCAGTTTTGGATGCGGGAGCCCTTCCCTGCATGCCTCTATTATTTCATCGTCCAGCCATGTTCCCCATAAATTTACATTATTATTTCTCCTGGCCAGCGGAAATGTGATCGCACTTCCCATATAGCCGGCTCCCAGCACACAGATATTATACATATATTGACCTCTCAATATTTTCTTAGAATTATCATATAATAATCTATCATCTATTCATAAATATCAGAGTCACGACTCTCCGCCCATTTCCATCTACAACGCCCAGTCCCAGCTGTCCATAATGCGGGTTCAAAAGATTTGCCCGGTGCAGGGCGCTATTCATCCATAGGTTTATTACGGCGTCAGGGCTTCCCCATGACGGGGGAGAGGCCTGGCTCAGGTTCTCAGCTATACAGGCATACATCACACCATTTTCAATAAGTATGTCAGAGAGATGCTTACCTTCCGGAGTAGAATGCGAGAAATAGCCGCGGTTTACCATATCCTGGCTCCTGGATCTTGCAATACTGCTGAGTACAGGATTGGGATTTAATAGCTGGAGGCCGCGGTCTGCCCGTATATTGTTTATCATATGGATTATGACCGATTCGACAGATCCAGATCCTGCAGAAGTCGGTTCTGAGCTGGAAGATGCGCTATCTCCATCACCGGATCGGCTTTCAACAGTATCGCTTTTTGGATCCCCTGCTGCTGAAATGTCTTGCACATACTGTTCATTTATCTCCTGGCTTTTATTCTCGACTGAATCCGATACTTTTGAATCGATATCATGCAGTACAGGATTTTCTACTTCCGATATATGATCAATACTGGTTTTTGCAAGAGGTGGAAAATCAGAATCATCAGAAAAGACTTTGCCGGAAGCATAAAGGCTTTCTTCGGTAAAGATAGTTTGCAGGCTGTGCGTATTGTTTATTTTATATAGCATGCTGCAGCTGATATATGTAATGAGAACAATGAAAGATGAAATGATTCCCAAAATTATCTTTAATTTTGTTCCGGAGACCTTAGCTGCCCTTACATTTTTCATAAATATATTATCCTGTCATTTGGTACAGCTTATATTAGATCCCAATATTTTTTATTAAATGATTATCAGCTTATATTATATTTATATAATATAATTTTAAGAAATTTTAACAAAAAAAAGAAAAAATAAGAAGATTTATATTATCTGTCCATCCCTTCTTTAATAGTTTTTTCCCTGGAAGTCATGGAGTCTTCAAGGACCTCGCTTATGAGGTCATAAGCTTTGATTATCTTGATATTTGAAAGGGAATAATAAATATTATTCCCGTCCCGTCTGGTCCTTACTACTCCTTTGGATCTTAATATTGCGAGATGCTGTGAAAGATTTGCCTGGCTTATTCCAGTCTTCCCGATAAGTTCCGAGACAGACATCTCACCATTTCTGATGGTATCAAGTATGGCCTGCCTCCTTGGGTTAGAGATGGTCTTACACATATCGGCATGCAGATTGTAAAAACTCTCTTTTTTCAACTTATGCTCCTGATATAATCAAATAATAAAATAAAGACAATTATTGAATATTGTTAATAGTCTAATATATATATTCTAATATTGCAATATAGATTATATTATTTTCAAGCAGGACAGGATCCAAAGATAGGCGGGCCGCGCTGTTTGGATTATTTTAAATATTTAATATTAATGATCTATAGTGATCTCTCCGGAGAATATAAAAAATATTTTAAGATCGCTCCCGCAGTCAGTTATCATGGTATGGTCCGTCCTGCATGGGACATAGACAAAATCTCCTGCTTTTACCTTATGGGATTCATCACCGATCTTAACTGTGCCTTTTCCGGACAGTATATAGAGAGCCTCATCTATATCATGTTTATGGGTCAGGGATGTTTTATTCTTTTTGAACTTTGTTATTCCCAGATTCAGGTTTTTTGTCTTTGACTTTCCCTGGGAACCAAATGCAAACCTTACCCAGCGGTCATCGAAGATCTTTTTTTCTATGTCTTCTTCATTAAAAATATTATTCATTTTTGTCCTTTCATATGACTATTGTGATCTGCTTTGTATCTAATAATAATGAACCGATAAAAAATTTTACAATTATTATGTATTATTTGCTATAATCAAAGGCAAAAATTTGCCATATAATAATATGAAGAAGAGGAAAAATGGGAGTATCAGTTCTACCAGAATATGGGCTTACCGGGCAGGAGAATATAAAAGTAGATAAGATCATCTCAGAATATGAAAAGAGCAGGATCTCTCTTATACCTGTACTTCAACAGATACAGGATACTGTAGGTTTCCTTCCCCTTGATGTACAGAGAAAAGTAGCCGAAGGCATAGGTGTCCCTGAAAAGGATGTCTATGGAGTGGTAACCTTTTACTCATTCTTTACCATGACGCCACGCGGAAAGTTTAATATAAGGGTCTGCATGGGGACAGCATGTTTTGTAAAGGGAGCAGATAAAATTGTTGAGAATATCAGTAAAGAATTTAATATAAAACCAGGTGAGACTACTCCGGACAGGAATTATTCATTACAGGTCAATAGATGTCTTGGAGCCTGCGGCATAGCACCGATCATAGTGATCAATGATAAAGTCTATCAGAAAGTAGACCCCCAAAAAGCTATAGATATTATTTATACTTATAAATAATCAGAGGAATAATATGAACCATGCTGTATCTTCGGTAGAAGATCTTGATAAAATCAAGATAAGAAATATTGAAAGTAATAGTCCTTTAAATAAAAGAGGCTGCTATAGGATCACGGTACATCTGGGCACCTGCGGGATTGCTTCAGGAGCGGCAGAAATCAAGAATAAAGTAAAGGAAGAAGTCGATAGCAGGAAAAATAAAGATTTGATTTTTTCTACATCCGGGTGTGTGGGTTATTGTGAACTTGAACCCATGATAACCATAGAAGATCATAAAGGAGAAAAGATAACATATCACAGCCTGAAAGAGAAAGATATTGGCAAAATATTTTCTGAACACATCGATAAAGGAAAAATAATATATGAGCTCAATCCCATACTTAAAGATTCCAATCTTGCAGGATTTTATAATTTCCAGGAATCCAGGGTATTGCATAACAGGGGGAGAATAGATCCATTTAAGATTGAGGATTATGTTTCTTTTGATGGATACAGGGGGCTTTTAAAAGCAATAAAGCTAAATGATCCTTACGGGCTGATTAAAATTGTCTCTGGTTCTGGCCTCCGGGGAAGAGGGGGCGCCGGTTTCCTGACAGGAAAAAAATGGGAGTTTTGCTATAAGGCAAACTCTCCGGATGGAATAAAATATGTTATATGCAATGGAGATGAAGGCGATCCCGGAGCTTTTATGGATAGAAACCTGTTGGAATCTGATCCCCATTCTGTTTTGGAGGGAATGGTAATAGCAGGACTGGCGATAGGGGCCAGGAAGGGCTATATATATGTAAGAGCGGAATATCCACTTGCTATTGAAACCCTTTCGCATGCATTGAAGCAGGCAAAGGAATATGGATTTGTGGGAAAAAATATACTGGGAAGCAGTTTCAATTTTGAAATAGAGATATATAAAGGAGCAGGAGCATTTGTATGCGGCGAAGAAACAGCTTTGTTAAAATCTATAGAAGGCAAAAGAGGCATGCCGCGGCCCAGGCCGCCATTTCCTGCAAATGAAGGTCTGCATGGAAGACCCACCCTTATAAATAATGTTGAGACACTTTCGAATATTCCACAAATAATTTTAAATGGTGCCGAATGGTTCAGCGAGATCGGAACCGGGGACAGCAGGGGAACCAAGATCTTTGCTTTAACAGGTGCTGTAAATAATGTGGGACTGGTAGAGGTCCCTATGGGGATGTCTCTCAGGGATATCGTCTTCAAGATAGGCGGCGGGATCAGCAATGGAAAGAAGTTTAAGGCTGTACAGCTCGGAGGTCCTTCAGGGGGCTGTCTTCCTGAGGATTTTCTGGATCTGCCGGTTGATTATGAAGAAGTAAAAAAAGCTGGAGCAATAATGGGCTCTGGAGGGATGATAGTACTTGATGAGGATCAATGCATGGTTGATCTTGCCAGATATTTTATGGACTTCATACAGGACGAGTCCTGTGGTCAGTGTACCCCATGCAGGATAGGAACCAAAAGGATGCTCGAGATACTTACAAGAATAACTGAAGGTAAAGGTGAAGAAGGAGATATCGAAAAACTCGAAGAATTGGCCTATATGATAAAAGAGACTTCCCTCTGCGGCCTTGGGAAAACTGCACCCAATCCGGTATTAAGTACTATAAAATATTTCAGGAATGAATATCAGGAGCATATAGATACAAAGAAATCATGCAAGAGACTACATAAAAAATCTAAAAGGAAAAAGGTGGAATAAATATGCCGGAATTTGTAGATAATACAGGAAAAAACAGAACGGATGGGAGCTGCTGCATAATAACCGACAATAGTAAGGATCCGGATCCTGCCAGCAATATAGAGAACTGTTATTATTGCACCAGCTCAGTATGCGGATGTGATAATGACTCCAATTACAGGGATGAGCTTGCAAAGAAGATCACTGATGATGTATTGGAAGAATAAATCTGTTTGATAATAAAGACTATTGATGTATGGATTTAATTGATTTCCTTATAATTAATTCCGGGAGCAGTCTGATTTTTTTACTGCCTTTCTCTTTATTATCATAGAGGTTGTCTATTAGAAGCTGCATGCTTTTTGCGCCCAGATCATATTTAGGCTGACTGGTAGTAGTAAGCGGTGGAGAAAAATATTTTGCTTCAGG
>CBDUUS010000009.1:0-16151 GCA_965370465.1 uncultured bacterium
TATACTTTCATAAAGTGATATTGAGCTGCATCCCAGCATATCAGAAAAAATGGGTCCAATAGAGCCGGCTATTTTTTTCATGCTTATAGGGGATCTCATCCGTGCAATAGTGGTATGGGGATAAAAATCTCTCATATCCTTTATTATTCCCAGCTCCTCAAGCCCGGTCTCAATCGATTTGTGGAGATCGGTAAATTTCTCCCTGCCCTCTCCTATTCCCAAAAAGAATACTCTTGCTCTTCTTTTATCCGGGAATGCGCCGATATTATCTTCCAGGCGGTATCTAAAATTTCTTGACCCTGATATAGATCCTCTTATGGTTTCACTTATACCGATTATTTCTTTATCCCCGGCATCTCCAAGAAATTTAAATGTTATATGTATGTTTTCCGGAGCAGTCAATCTTATATTATCTGAATATGAAAAATATTTTTTAGCAGACCTATAAATGATTTTCCTTATATCCTGCCTTATATCAGCAGCAATAAAGATTCTTTTCATTGATTTAATTTTTTCCGTTCTGGATTATTGCATTTCTAAGTTCGTTTAAAACAAATTGCATTGTCCTGAACTTTATCTCTATCCGGTTCCCCAGGAATCTTTTTTCAAAAACACGCCTGTATCCGGAAGGGCCGCATATACAGCAATAGACGAGCCCTGGCCTGTCACCTTCATACTCGGGACCCGCAAAACCCGTTACTGCAAGAGAGTAATCTGTTTTAAATATAGACATTACCTTTGCTGCCATGTCTGCGCAGACCTCTTTGCTTACTGCACCTTTTTCTTCTATTAGTTTTTTATCCACTCTTAGTATTTCTACTTTTGCAAAATTGGAATAAGATATAATCCCCCCTGCAAAGAATTGAGAACTTCCAGGTGTATCAGTTATAATGCTTGAGATAAGACCGCCTGTTATGGACTCTACAGCGCTGATTGTGAGAGGCTTCCCGGCATTTTCCACTGCTGACTTCAAATTATCTGAGATCATTGTATCTCCCCTGCCATAAAGATGGACGCCAATTCTTTCAGATATTTTTTCTTCAAAGATCCTTAGATTACTGCTGCTCCCCGAAGTTTCCGCCAGCCTTTCTACAAGTATTATTTTGACAAGGCCAGGCGCCGCAGTAATGCCTATGTCTATTGATGCATTTTTTGCTTCCTTTACCAGATCTTTTATCCTTTCCTCTATCTCTGTCTCGCTTATATCAGTTGTAAGAAGTGTTGTTTTTCGTATCTTCATACCCTGCCTGTTTCTTTCACCGCTTTTCTCAAGATCTTTCAGGAAAGGAAAAATATCTTCATCAAACATACTCTTCATTTCTTTGGGGACTCCCGGAATACAGAATATATGCTTATTGTCTTTCAGGTCGATCCTGAAGCCTGAGGCGCTTCCTATCCTCGGAATTATCGGCACTGCGCCGCAGGGTATATAGGATTGCCTTAGAAGTCTTTTATTTATTTCCTCTGTTCTATTTTTGCGTATAAACTTAAGGCTGCTTTGATCAAGCCTTTCATCTCTGGCGAGCTGCAGTTTAAGAGTAAAAGCTACCGCACTTCTGGTCATATCATCATCTGTAGGCCCCAGTCCCCCTGATATGATCACAATATCACTATACCTTATCCCGCTTTTTAGGACATTGGATATTTCCTTCTTGCTGTCCGGGACAGTAAACATATAATTACATTCAATACCGAGTTCCGACAATCTCTCCGCTATATGTTTTGAATTGCTGTCAGCAATTAGTCCAAGACTTAATTCCGTTCCTATTGAGATTATTGAACAATTCATAAAGCATCCGGTCCATTGGTATTTCAATAATTATAATTATCCCTGTTTGATTAAGATATCAGCCAGCTCATCTTTTGATATTAATATTTCTCTCGGTTTGCTGCCCTCAAATTCTCCTACATATCCGCTGTTTTCCAACTGGTCTATTATTCTTGCCGCTCTTGCATAGCCGACCTTTAATCTTCTCTGCAGCAGGGATGCGGATGCATGGCCAAAATCAACTACTATTTTTAGCGCATCATAATACAGCTCGTCTTCTTCAATGTTTTTCTTTCCGGCCTGCCTGATCTTTTTTGATATATCGGCATTATATTCAGGTTCCTTTTCACCCTTTATATACCCTGTTATCATCTCTATCTCACTTGTGGTAACAAAACAACCCTGTATCCTCTCAGGGGTATTCAGATAATACGGAAGATATAGCATATCGCCTCTTCCGGTAAGCTTATCTGCGCCCTGGCAATCAAGTATGACCCTGGAGTCAATATTTGATGTCACCATAAATGCTATCCTGGAAGGTACGTTTGCCTTTATTAATCCTGTTATTACATTGACAGAGGGCCTCTGTGTCGCTATAACAAGATGCATCCCTACCGCTCTTCCCATCTGCGCGATCCTGCATATGCTGTCTTCGACTTCGGAAGCTGCTACCATCATGAGATCGGCAAGCTCGTCTACAAATAATACTATATAGGGAAGGGGTTTAAAGCCTTCCTCATTATTTTTATTCTTTTTAGCTGCTTTATTGTATTCGATCATGGATTTAAAGCCTCTCTCTGAAAGCACCCTGAATCTGTTTCCCATCTCCTCTACTGCCCAATGCAGAACCGATGCTGCTTTTTTTGGATTCACAACAACAGGCGAGAGAAGGTGCGGGATCCCATTATATATGCTCAACTCGACCATTTTGGGGTCGATCATTATAAATTTGACTTCACTTGGTTTGACCTTCATGAGCAGTGAAATGATTATACTGTTCAGACATGAGCTCTTGCCCGAATTTGTAGCTCCGGCTATCAGCACATGGGGCATTTCTATTATATTCATATATATGGTATTCCCGGCAAGATTCTTTCCGAGAGGTACAGCAAGGACTTCATCAAATATTTTATTATCAAGATGTGAATATATATCGCCAAGTGTTACAATGCTTCTTAATTTATTCGGAACCTCCAGACCTATCGCTGATTTTCCGGGTATAGGTGCCAGTATCCTGAGATCGGCCGAACCAAGAGCAACACAGAAATCATCTTCCAGACTGAACAATCTCTGGACCTTTACACCTGGAGACAGGGTGAGCTCATACATCGTAACTGACGGACCTCTTATTACTCTGTCTATCTTTGCTGGAAGATTAAAATCGTTAAATAATCTGTTTAAAGTGTTTACCCTTTCCTTTATACTCTGCTTGTATAATTTTAAGGGGACATTTTTAGATTTCTTTAATAGATTTGCAGGAGGCGTCCTGTAGTTTTCGTCTTCATCATCTTCTTTCATTATAGGCATTTTTAACTGTTGTTCACTTTTTGTGGAATTACTTTCCCTTTTAAACTGTTTTTCCATAGTGTCCCTGCTGAGATTGTCTATCAGCTCGGGTTCCGAGACAAATACCTTTTTATTTTGCCCGTATACTACAGTATTCTTCCCTTCTCCATCATCCTTTCCCTTTTTAACGGGGTTCGCCCTGAACATTTCTCTATTCTTCTCTTTTCCCAACGGCTTTTCCTTCCTGAATACTTCACTAAATATCTTAAAATCTATATTCTGGAAGAATACTCCGATCTTTCTGCCGGCATCTATCAGGGAGATCCTTGTTATTACAATAATAGATATTATGATCAATACAGAAAGGACCGTTATTGCCCCGGCTCTGCCGAATAATTTAAAGAGACCATAAAATACTCCGGCACCGGTTATTCCACCTCTTGCCTCTATCAGGACACTATCAAATATATTTGTATATTTAAGATTGCCTGATATTATCCCCATACTTGAAATAAAAAGAAGCAGAAATCCAAAACCGAATCTTACTGAAAGAAGTTTTATTTTTTTTATGAAAAAACTCACACCCCATACAAGCAGTAGAAATGGAATGATATATTTACCGATCCCAAAGACATATGAAAAGAATTCATTTACTCTCTGATTTATAAAACCAGAATCCTGCGGTATAAATACGCTTATAGTTAAAAGTATGGCTGCCATGAGTATAAGGATTCCGTATACCTCTACTCTTCTTCCGGTATAACCGGTACTATTTTTTCTTTTTCTGCTGCTATTGCGGGAACTTGCTGTTTTTTTAACAGGTGATTTCCGCTTGCTGTCTTTTTTTGCCATAACTAATCAAAAAATAAATATTTACAAAATCACTTTATCAGGACCTTTAATGCTATTATAGGCCTAATCCTGGCTTTTTTAAAAATAAATTTTTCCAGCTTATCCTTAGCATAGTCTTCTATTCTTGCTTTCTCAAGTATGTTTTTTTCAAAACAGGTATTAATAGAATCTATGAGTATCTTAGTGCCTTTTCTTAGCATATCATCTATATTGTCGATAAATATTATTCCCTTCATCGTATAATCAGGTTCTATGACTATTTTTCTTTCATTGGTGCTGATTCCCACCGCTATAAAAATAATCCCATTATTCGAGAGGACCTTTCTGTCCCTCAGGACCATATCCTCGATATTTCCCATACCGATGCCATCAACATATACATTCTTCGGCTTGATGTTCCCGGATAATCTGCATATATTTAAATTCATTTTTACAATATCTCCATTCTGGATATTCAGAGTATTATCAGGATGGATCCCCATGGATTGTGCGATCTGTGCATTCTGTATCTTGTGCTTATTCTCGCCATGTATGGGTATATAATACATCGGATCTGCGAGGCTTATCATCATTTTTATCTCTTCCCGGGCAGCATGTCCCGATACATGCACCCCTGCAATAGATTCGTAAAAGACTTCTGCCCCCTGTTTGATGAGCCTATTTATTGTGCTTGAAACAGCTTTTTCATTTCCAGGTATTGGAGAAGCAGATATTATAACTGTATCCCCTTTCATAATATTCACTCTCTTATGTTCATCCATTGCCATTCTATTCAGGGCTGAAAGCGGCTCTCCCTGGGTACCTGTCGATAATATGACTATTTCACTAATGGAAAAATCATCCAGCTTGTTTATCGGAATAATAGTATTCCCGGGAATTTTCAAAAAACCCAGTTCACTTGATATTTTTATGGTCTTAAGCATTGACCTTCCCGAAATCGCCACCTTCTTATTCATTTTTACCGATACATCAAGTATCTGCTGTATTCTATGTATATGAGATGAAAATGTAGCTACGATTATCCTCTTTGAGGCTTTATCAAATTTATCCATCAGCGCCTTGCCAACATCTTTTTCAGGAAGAGTATACCCTTCTTCTTCGGCATTTGTACTATCACATAATAATGCCAGGACTCCTTCTTCTCCGGCTCTCGCTATCTTGTGAATCTCTGTATGGACATTATCTATTGGATAATGGTCTATTTTAAAATCTCCGGAATGTATGATGGTCCCTATATCGGTCCTTATTATTAATCCTACACCGTCAGGTATGCTGTGATTTACCCTGAAAAATTCGATAAGAAAACCTCCTACCGACAGTATCTTTTCTGTATCGATCTCATTATATTCAATCGCCTCCGAACCTGCCACATTGTCAAGCTTTGCCTTTGCAAGGCCAAGCGTCAGCCTGGTCCCGTATATGGGTGCCTGCAGCCTTTTAAACAAAAAAGGCAGACCCCCTATATGGTCCTCGTGGCCATGTGTAAGAATTATTGCCCTTAGCTTATTGATATTCTTCAATACATAAGAAAAATCAGGTATTAGAAAATCAATCCCGGGAGTTTCCTCATCCGGAAACTCCAATCCGCAGTCTATGATTATCATCTGATTATCTTTCTCAATGATCATCATATTCTTGCCTATGCCGCTCACCCCTCCGAGGGGTATCAATTTTAAACTATTTTTTTTTGCCATTTTTTATTTTTTACTTTCTCACTTCCTTTATTATTTTTTAAAATCTATATAAAGCTATATTAATTTTAAATATCAATTAATTTATCGAGCCCGAATGTATAATTTGAAAGCTTATCGATATTTCTGACAGCCATTATTACCCCAGGATAAAAAGACGACCTGTCAATACTGTCATGCCTCAGTGAAAGTGTCTGGCCCTTTGCGCCAAATATTACATTCTGATGTGCTACCAGTCCCGGCAGCCTTATACTATGTATATGTATGCCTCCGCTGAAACCGCCTCTGCTGCTTTTAATATTCTCCTTTTCACCGCTTTTGAGCCTCCTGTCACTAAATATCCTTCTTTCAGAAATATTTTCAGCTGTTGCCAGTGATGTTCCTGAAGGAGCATCCTGTTTGCCGTCATGATGCATTTCAATGATCTCGCAGTCATCAAAGTATCCGGCTATTATTGCCGATACTTTCATCATTACAACTGCTCCGATTGCAAAATTTGGCACTATAAAGACTTTTGAATCCGATTCACCGGCCATCTTTTTAAATCTTTCAAGGTCCTCGCTATCCAGCCCGGTAGTTCCCACTATTATATCTATGCTATTTTTAATGGCCCACATTATAGTCTTTTTTGCAATACTGGCCACGGTAAAGTCTATTATAATATCCGGTGCCTGTTTTTTAATATCTTCATATGAATCAGTTATGCTGCAGCCCGTATTCCCTGTACCGAGGATTTCTCCGATATCTTTGCCCTTATTGCAGCTGTCAAACCCGGCAATCAGATCTATATCTTTTTCCTTTGCTAATTCCTTTGAAATAGCTCTGCCCATCCTGCCGCATATTCCAAACATTGCTATTCTTTTCATTGTTTTATGCCTTTCATATTTTTTCCAAGAATAACGGTACTGAGATTCCCGGGATAAAAATACTTTTCCACAATATTGTTTATATCAAAAACAGTTATCATATCTATTTTCTTTAATATTTGATTAATAGTCAAAACTTTTTTATCAAATAATAATGTTTTGCCGAGTCTGAACATCCTGGAGCTTATGTCTTCAATACTAAGGACTATGCTTCCCTTTATATTCTCCCTTGCTCTCTCAAGCTCCTCGACCATTACACCATTTTCCCGTATATCCTCTATTTCTTTATTTATAAGCATCAATATTTTATCAACATTCTTCCTGGAGCAGGCAGCATACATAAATAATAGTCCTGTATCCCTGTATTGTATATTATTTGCCGATATGCTGTATGCGAGCCCTTCTTCCTCTCTTATTTTTTGGAACAGCCTGCTGCTCATGCTGCCGCCGAGCAAGTTTGTGAATAGAGAGATTGGATACCGTTCTTTATTGCTTCTATCGCATCCAAGACCTCCCATACATAGATGTACGGCTTTGCTTTTACTGGAATGGATGCTCCGGCCGCCATTGCCATTTGCAGGTGTCCCGCTTTTTACAATGCCATCATCTTGATCCCTGCGTCTTATTTTTTCAGAGTATTTTTTTATCATCCCCACAAGTTTCCCATGCTCTATATTCCCTGCAGCAGATATGACCATATGACCCAATCCAAATTTCTCTGAAAAATAAGAGTTTATACTTTTTTTATTTATCTTTCTCAGGGTGCTCCGGGTCCCGAGTACTGGATATGCAAGCGGATGGCCATTGAATATTTCGGAATAAAAATGATTCAGCAAAATATCTGATGGATTATCTTCCATCATCTTTATCTCTTCGAGGACTACTTTTTTCTCAGTTTTTATATGCTCTGTAAAAAAAGAAGGATTACATACTATATCGAGAAGAAGTTCAGTACACTCCGGAAGGTTCTTATCTATAAAATCTGCATAGATACAACAGTTCTCCTTATCAGTAAAAGCATTAAACTCGGCACCCATCGCATCAAATTCTACAGCAATATCCTTATAACTTCTGCTCTTTGTACCCTTGAATATCAGATGCTCTATTAAATGCGTGATGCCATTATTGCAGCCATTCTCATCCCTTGAACCTGAAGGTACCCAGAACCCAAGAGATATGGACCTGAAGTGAGGTATGTGCTCACTTATTACTCTGGTCCCGCTGTCCAGTTCAGTAATCTTATAGTTGTCATAATTAATACTTTTTTTTGCAGCTATTTTTCTATCAACTCCGCACTGATCTTATATGATTATATATCAGTCCTTTCAAGACTGATCTTTCTGGACCTCGGATCGATATTTGCGACTCTTACTGGAACTTTTTCGCCCATTTTCAGGTAGTCCTCGACCTTATCTATTCTTTCCTTCGCTACTTTTGAGATATGGAGCAATCCGTCTGTTCCGGGAATAAGGTTTATAAAGGCGCCATATGATGTTATGCCTGCTACTGTTCCGACAAATTCTTCTCCCATTTTTATATCTTCAGGACCCTTAAGCATAGATTCAATCTTTTTTCTTGCCATAGCTATTGCTTCTCCATCGGATGAAGTTATCGAAACCATTCCCTCATCATTGGAATCAGTAATATCTATCTCGTCCAGCTTAAATTCTTCTTTTATTCCCTTAATATGTTTTCCGCCCGGGCCTATTATGTCACCTATTTTTTCTTTTGGTATCTTAAAGACCGTTATTTTTGGAGCAGCCTGAGATAGTGAAGCTCTTGGCTCAGCTATGGTCTCGATCATTTTATCCAGTATATACATCCTGCCTTCTCTCGCTTTTGCCAGAGCTACCTTCATTATCTCGAGGTCGATACCTTTTATTTTAATATCCATCTGAAGTGCAGTTATTCCATTACGGGTCCCTGCTACCTTGAAATCCATATCTCCATAAAAATCTTCTATTCCCTGTATATCTGACAATACCTCAAATTCGTCTCCCGCTCCTTTTATCAGGCCCATGGCAATACCAGAAACCGGATTCTTTATCGGCACTCCGGCATCCATCAATGCAAGCGTACTTCCGCAGACACTGGCCATAGATGTCGAACCATTGGAGCTCAGTATCTCAGATACCAGCCTTAATGCATATGGAAAATCTTCCTCAGGCGGGATCATCGGCTTTAGTGCCTTTTCTGCAAGTACCCCATGGCCGATCTCTCTTCTTTTTGGCCCCCTCAGGAACCATGTCTCTCCCGTACTGAATGGAGGGAAATTATAATGATGCATATACCTTTTGAAATCGTCTCCGCCAAGATTATCCAGCCTCTGTGCCTCTCTTATGGACCCAAGAGCAAGGATCGTCAATGCCTGTGTCTTTCCCCTGGTAAATAGACCCGTCCCATGGGTCGTATCGGGAAAGAGGCCCACCTCGCATGTTATCTTCCTTATTTCTGAAGCCTTCCTTCCATCGGGCCTTATTTTCTTATTAAGGATCATATCCCTTACAAGATCTCTTTCAATTTTTTTGAAGCTTATTGCTATGCTATCAATATCCTCAGGAAATTCCTCTGATAACTTTTCCATTATTTCATCTTTTATGCCGGATATTTCCTCCTTAAGGAAGTCCTTTGTGCCGCCGCTTACTATATCCGCCTTTTCCGGATCCTTTGAATAGTCTTCAATCATATCAAGGACCTTTTTGATTTTTTCTTCTGCAAGTTCTTTTGTTTTTGCTTCTACGTCTTTGTTTATTTCAAAATATATTACAGGCGATTTTTCTACTCCGACCTTTTCCTTGAACTCCTTTTGAAGTGCGACTATCCTTTTTATCTCTTCATGAGCTTTTCCGATTGCTTCTAAAACAGTTTCCTCTGAAGTTTCTCTGCTGCCTGCTTCTACCATTAATATCGCATTTTCTGTACCGGCTACAACTATGTCTATTATGCTTTTTTTTAATTCTTCATAAGTAGGATTAATTATCCAATCTTCATCTATTTTTCCCATTCTTACCGCACCAACTGGCTCTTCGAATGGTATATCTGATATATAAAGAGCCATGGATGCACCATTTATTACAGAAATATCATAAGGATTTACAGTATCTACAGAAAGAACAGTAGCTATTATCTGGACCTCATTCCTGAGATTCTTGTCAAACAGGGGCCTTAATGGCCTATCTGTCAGCCGTGATACGAGTATAGCTTTTTCAGATGCCCGCCCTTCTCTTTTAAAGAAACCTCCAGGGATCTTTCCTGCTGCATACATCCTTTCTTCGACATCTACTGAAAGAGGGAAAAAATCAAGATGCTCCGATGGTCTTTTACTCATTACCGCTGTTACAAGAATACCATTGCCCTCAAATTTTACAATAACGCTATTGGCCTGCATAGCCAATTTACCGGTGGAAAATTCCATTGTCTTTCCACCCAGATCTATTTTACATTTAGTCTCCATATTACAATACCAAACTCCTTAAATTTTAAATAAAAATGAATTGAAAAATGATGTGGATCTGAAAAAGGCTATTTCCTTAATCCCAGTCCCTTTATAAGTTCCTTATACTTTAAAGCTTCACTATTTTTCAGATATTTCAGCAGTCTTTTCCTCTTGCCTACCATCATTACCAGGCCTCTCCTTGAGTGATGATCCTTTTTATTTGTCTTTAGATGCTCATTAAGCGTATTTATCTTGCTGGTAAGTATCGCTACCTGAACTTCCGCAGAGCCTGTATCATTCTCATGGATCTTAAACTTTTCAATAATCTTTTGCTTGTCTTCCTTTACTAATGTCAAATCTACCTTGCACCTCCTTTGTTAAGTCGTCATATAATCTATCACAAGTGTTTTATAATTACAATTAAATCAATTCCATATTTAATGGCTGTAGAAAATCAAAAAAGTTCCATTAGCATTTTTATATATTTTTTTTAAAAAATAGTCTGGCATCATCAATATCTTTCTTTATCTGTCCTATCAATCCTTCGCCAGTTTCAAATTTTATTTCTTTTCTTAGCCTTTTTAAAAAAGTGATCCTTATATCTTCGCCATATATATTACCGTCAAAATCTAATATATAGCTCTCTACCCATTTTTTTGAATCACCGAATGTAGGATTATCTCCAATATTTATTACTACCGGAAGCTCCTCTGCATCATTATTGCTAATAGATATTTTTCCAAAATATACCCCATCGCCAGGCACTACCAGACTTTCGCAGACATCTATATTTGCAGTCGGGAACCCCAATTTTTTGCCCCGTCCGGCACCCCTTATGACCTTACCTTTAATATACGGGTCCCTTCCAAGCAGTTCCTTTACCCTTTTTATATCACCGTCAAGATAATATCTCCTTATTATGGTGCTCGATACTACCTCTCCCCGGCTTTTGGCCAGAGCTATTTCATTTACCTTTATTTTATGCATTCCAGGATATCGCTTCAAAAACCCGACATCGCCGCAGCCTCCGCGTCCAAAACGGAAACCATGGCCAATAAAGAGTTCCTTTATATTAAATAATCCTATTAATATATCATCACAGAATTCTTCCGGGCTTAAGTTTAAAAACTCCATTCCTATTTCAGCAGTTACTATTATATCTATGCCGGAGCTTTCTATTATATTTATTTTTTCTGCATAAGGCAGAATCAATTTTTTATATACCCGTTTTTTTAGGATATTCAGCGGCGGCTTATCAAATGTAAGCGCCGCACTCAAACCTTTTCTTTCCCTGGATCTGGCTTTGCATATATTCATTATTTTTTGATGCCCTCTGTGGACACCATCAAAAAAACCTATGACCATTATCATATAGGCTTCTCTGAACTGACCTTTTTTTATGCTTTCTAATCTAAGTTTTCTGGCCAATTGATTCCTTGCATCCAGATAAAGTCAAACTATTTGATTTTAGTTAATTATCAAAAAATTACAACACTTTTTGTAAAATCTTTATTAAAGCTTTTTACATCTTCCGTAAAAAATCCTTTTTTCATCTCATGCAAAGCAAGCATGCTGCCTCTTTCTGCTTTTACTGATACTATCTCTTTAAATCGACCTTTAAAATTTTTCAATTCTTTTTGAAAATCCTTCAATCCTTTTCTGTCCATATCTATCATGTCTGCACTTAAGGGTCCTCCATTCAATATTTTTTTTTCAGAATTTCTATTTATATATACTGATGGATTTTCCTTGAATAGGCCCCGAAGACTGATTATCCAGCCGCTGCTTTCAGGTATCCTGTCATTTCCAGCTATATTCAGGATACTATCCACCCCTTTTGCCTGTGATACAGTAAAATCCCCGATACCTGTCCTGATGAGCCCTGCCAGAACTGCTCCGGTCCCATATGCTTTCCCTATATCGCTTGCAAGCGACCTTATATAAGTCCCGGAACTGCACCTGACCCTTAAAGTCAATATATCTTCTTGCGCCTTTAAAACTTCAATTCCCATGATCTCGATCTCTCTGAGATCTCTTTCAATATCTATCCCCATCCTTGCAAACTTATAAAGCGGCTTTCCCTTATGCTTGAGCGCTGAATACATCGGCGGCAGCTGCCTTATTTTGCCTGTGAAGCCTATCAATATATTATTTAGAAGATCAATATTTAGACCTGTGACTTTTATGGATCTGATTATTCTTCCATCAAGATCCATGCTATCAGTTTCTATCCCGAACCTTATAGAAGCTATATATTCTTTTGGCAGGTTCAAAAAATTATTTGAAAGCTTTGTGGCCCTATTGATTAGAAGGATAATAAGTCCTGATGCTGCAGGATCAAGCGTACCGCTATGCCCGATTTTATCTAAAAAAAAACTCTTTTTATATCCCTTATAATATCATAAGAAGTAATGCCTGAATGCTTATCCACCAGGATGATCCCGCTAAAATTTCTTAATATTTCTGATCTAAATGCTGCCATCATTTCTTAATCTCCTGCCTGCATGCATCTTTTAGCCTTGAAATAACTCTATTCAGGTTTCCTTCATCCTTATATGCCGAAGCTGTGCGATGCCCGCCGCCGCCAAATCCGGAAGCTATCCTTGTAAGATCGATATCTTTATCAGATGTCCTGAGACTTATTTTATATGAGCTATTGCCTGCCTGTTTGAAGAGTGCCGCTATTTTAACTCCTTCTGCACTTCTTAGAAGCTCAATGATCCCATCCTGAGCATAAAAAGGTATATTTAATATGCTGAAATCTCTTTTCAATATATAGGAATAGATAAGACCAGAAGATTCAATATACTTTATCCTCTTAAAAACCTTCTGTATGAGCTTGAATCTCCCCATAGGATCACTTTCATATATATATCCATAAACATCGGAAGGCTGTATTCCAAATTCAAGAAGCTTGCTGATTATTCTATGGACATTCGCAGTCGTATTGCTGTATTGAAATTTTCCAGTATCTGTCAATATTCCTACATATAAGCCTAACGCAATATCATAATTCAGCCTGTCTCTGTAATTGCTGTATAATAATTCAAAAAGAATCTCAGAGGAAGCTGATTTGCCGCTATCGACTATATTTATATCACCAAATAGAGAATTGGTCCTATGATGGTCTATATTTATGATGCAGCCGGCATTTTTTCTTATATATTCAAAATCCAGGCCGGTTCTTTCCTCGTCTGCACAATCAAAGACCATGCAAACAGTTTTTTTATTTACAAGATCCTTTATCTTAAAATCCTGCTTAATATCACTAAAACCCGGTAAGAAGCTGTACTGATATGGAAGACTGTTCTTACATATCATATTGGAATTTTTACCCATTGAAGAAATCAGCTGATGGCATGCTGTAATCGTTCCAAGTGCATCTCCATCTGGGAATACATGAGTTATTATCAGGAAATCATCACCGGTCTCTATCTTTTCTATTATTTCAGCATAAAGCTCTGCAGAACCCTTATTCATTATCACCGCTATCTTTTTCTTTTTTACCCATATTCTTAAGTATCTCTGTTATCTTCATCCCTCTGTCGATTGAATCATCATAAATAAATTTTAATTCGGGCACATTCCTTAGTTTTATTCTTTCGGAAAGATTTTTCTTTATAAATCCGCTGCATTTTTTCAATGCTTCCAGGCTTTTATCTGTTTCGGATCTTTTCCCCATTATGCTTAAATATACATCAAGATACTTTCCATCGGCTGAAAGCCGTGCATCAGTGATTGTAATAAAACCTATTCTGGGGTCCTTTATCCTGGTATTTATTATGAAGCTTATTTCTCTCTTGATGTCGACCGCGAGTTTTTTTATCCTGTTCACCTGATACTGCCAATCCGCTATATTACTTCGAAGAACTCCAGCACATCATCTTTTTTTATATCCTGATAATTGTCAAGCTTTACTCCGCACTCATACCCCGAAGCAACAGTCTTTACATCATCCTTAAATCTGTGCAGAGCGATAACTTTTCCCTCATAGACTATTGTTCCATCTCTTATCACCCGGGTCATATTACCTCTTTCTACCGAACCTTCCAGAATATATGATCCTGCGATCTTCCCGATTTTAGACACCTTGAATACTTCTCTCACTTCTGCCTTGCCCTTCTCGACTATCTCTATTTCGGGTTCAAGAAGACCTTCAAATGCAAGTTTTATATCGTCTATGAGCTTATAAATAATAGTATAGGTCCTTATATCTACCTTCTCTTTTGTATTTAGTGCAATTGCATTCACAGTCTGCACTACGCCAAATCCTATCACGATCGCATTGGCTGCGCCAGCAAGCAATATATCGCTTTCTGTTATGGCTCCGATCCCACTGTGTATTATATTGATCTTGATATCATCGGTCTCTATCTTCTTGAAAGATTTCTCCACAGCATCTACAGATCCTCCGGACCCTGCCTTAAGGATTATCTTTAGTTTTTTTAATTCTCCCTCCCGTGATATCTCGACAAGGTTCTCAAGAGTGACTGTCCTCCTGGATTCTTCTGACTGCATAATCTTTTTATCATAATCTTTTTTGGCAAGCAGTTCCTTAGCCACTTTTTCATTTTTAACCAGAAAAAGTTTGTCTCCAGCTTTTGGAACAGATGAGAATCCTGTTATCTCGACAGGCTGCGATAGTATGGCTTCCTTGAGATTATTGCCATGTTCATCCTTTATGGATCTTATTCTCCCATATGAATCTCCAGTGACAAATGGATCCCCGATTTTTATTTTCCCTCTTTTTACAATTAGAGAAGCTATCGCTCCCATGCCTTTATCAAGTCTGGCCTCTATTATGATCCCGGTTCCAACAGCGGTTGGATTTCCCTTTATTTCATTCATGTCGGCAACAAGCAGGATCATCTCCAACAATCCGTCAATATTCTTATTGTTTACTGCAGAGATCTCTACAACAATAGTATCGCCTCCCCATTCTTCAGGGACCAGCTCATGTTCGGTAAGGCTCTGTTTTACTCTGTTTGGATCAGCATCAGGAAGGTCTGTCTTGTTTATTGCAATAATTATTGGCACCTCTGCCTCTTTTGCATGATCGATTGCTTCTATCGTCTGAGGCATTATCCCGTCATCTGCCGCTACTACTATTACGGCAATATCAGTGACCATGGCTCCTCTTGCCCTGATCGAAGTAAAGGCTTCATGTCCTGGAGTATCGATAAAAGTTATCTGTCTTTCATTGTAGACTACCTGATATGCGCCTATATGCTGAGTGATGCCGCCGGCTTCACTCTCTGCGATATTTGTCTTTCTGATCGAATCCAGAAGAGTGGTCTTTCCGTGGTCAACATGGCCCATCACTGTAACAATTGGAGCTCTTTCTACCAGGTCCTCTTCTACATCCTGATATACTTTTTCCATTTTTTCTTCAAATCCTATTATTCTATATTTAAAACCGTATTCATGGGCAAGAAACTCTAATATATCCTTAGTCAGGGATTGATTAATATTTAATATCTCACCCGTCCTGAAAAGAACGCCTATCATCTCATTTGAAGGTATGTTTACTCTCTCAGAAAGCTGTTTTATTGTAATGCCCTCATATACCTCTACGATCTTCTTTATTTTTGGTCTCTTTTTTCTTATTTCTTCCAGGCTTTTTTTATCTTTAGTATGAACAGATTTTTTGCCTTTGACCTTTTCTGTGCGTTTTTTCTGTAAAAATCTTGCCTTTAGCCTTCCGCTCTTTTCCTCTTTGTCGAGCTCTTTTTCAAGCACGCTTTTAATGCCTATCTTTTTTTCTTCTTCCCAGCCGGCCTTTTTCTTCGGTTCTTTATGAGTATCTGCAAGACTATCTTCTTCCATTTCTGCAGCATCTTCAATGCCTTTTTTTATAGCATCCTTATTTTTAATATTGATTTTCCTTTCAGCTGCAGATTTGCCTTTCTGTTTTTTTAATGCTTCACTTGTTTTATTTTTTTCGGCTTTTTCTACTTTTCTGGCTTCTTCGAGCGTTCTTTTTTCTTCTTATTTCTTCCTTGCGTCTTCTTCCTTTTTATTTTTAGCTTCTT
>CBDUUS010000010.1:0-14590 GCA_965370465.1 uncultured bacterium
ATAAAGTTGCTGCCGGAAGTCAAGCTGCAGGAAGATTTAAAAAAGCTAATAGCTAAAATTTGCATTGATTTCGGAATCGATGGGCATAGAGCCGATATATTAATGGCAAGGGGCTCGAAGACGATTGCTGCCTTTGACAATAGAAAGTGGGTAGAAAGAAAAGATGTAGAAGAAGCAGCAAAGCTTATTATTCCTCATAGAATGAGAAAGCAGCCTTTTGAAGAAGAACAGCCCATAGAGCAAAAGCTCCAGCAAACAATGGAGCGAGATGAACAAGAAAATGATAAAGAGGATCAAAATAAAGAAAAAGAGGATAATAATAAGGATAGTGAAGGAAGTAATGGAGAATCAAATAGTAATGAAGATAATTCTGAAAATCCTGACGATCATCCTCAGCAGACAGGCGGTAATATAGAAGATGATAAAGAAGAGCAGGAAATTGATGAAAAGGATAGTCCGCAGCAAAGATCCAATCCTGCAGATGATGAACAATTTTTACCCTCATCAAATACAAAAGCGCCTTCTATAGTTACAGAAAAAGATAAAAAGATCAGAACTGGCCGCGGACGTAGAGCCAGAACACTTTCTACTCACTCAGGCAAATATGTTAAATCACGACACCCGAAAATGGCAACTAATGATATTGCCATTGATGCAACCATAAGAAGTTCAATAGCTGCAAAAGGGAAATTAAATATAGATAAGGAAGATCTGCGTGAAAAAGTAAGAGAAAAGAAAAAAGCTACTACCTGTTTATTTACTGTTGATGCTTCCGGATCTATGGGGGTGGGAAAAAGAATGGAATTCGCAAAAGGCGCAGTGCTTGCAATGTTGGAAGATTCTTATCAAAAAAGAGACAGGGTAGGATTTATTGCCTTCCGGGACAGGCAGGCAGTCACTTTACTAAAGCCTACTAATAGTATTTATTCTGCAGTACAAAAATTGAAAGAACTGCCTATTGGCGGAAAGACACCGCTCTCTGCCGGACTAATTGAGAGCCTCAAAGTCATGTCATGTGAAATAGAAAAGGATAAGAACTGTATACCTGTTATGATTTTAGTTTCTGATGGAAAGGCAAATGTTACTATGAGTGATAAGAATTTAAAACAGGAAATAGTTGAAGCCTCACAGGCGATCAAAGAAAAGAAAATAAACATGATTTTAATAGACACCGATGAAGGAAAGTTTAAATTGGGATATATTGACGAAATTTTAAAAATCACAAACGGGCAATACTTTCAGATAGATCAATTAATTGATAAAGATTTATACAGGACCTTCGGTTTAAGATAAAAGAGTGCCAGGCTCCTAATACTTATAACTAAAATTTCTGATTTTAATTGAATTTATAAGTTCTTCAACCAGAGTAAGCACGCCATTAAGTCCCATTAATGGCCTAAAAGTGATAATTGACTTTTCGTCTCCGGGAATAGAAATATTTATAAATGAGGTTTCCCTGTCTGAATACCTGATAATATTTTTCTCCAGACTGCTTCCAAAGACAATATCCAGATCTTCATTATCAAAAGCATTTTTTAGGTCGATCTGATTATAAAAATCAAGCAATACAGTCTTAAGGTTATTTTGCTTCAAATATTCTTTAATGCTTTTGTAATTAATCTTTCCAATGCTCCTGAGACCAACAATCTTTGGATATAAACCAAGATATTCATATAAAAATTTAAGTAAAGGAAATACAGTATAACTGTCAGCAAAGATACCAAAGGTCAGCCCCTTTAAAGATCCTCTTATACCCTGAAATCCCCGGAGCGCAAGATAGGTCCTTCTTTTTATCATATCTCTTTCTTCTATATAATCATTTAATTCAAGATTATAATAATTTCTTAGAGAGTTAATTAGATTATCAGTAAATTCAAAACCATAAGGGCTATATATTTTTTCTCCAGTGTTTTTCTTTCCATTAATATCAGATCCAATACCAATATAGGGCATATTCAATCTATCAAATAAATATTCTCCAATTAAGCTGCCATACTCTTCACTTATTACTATATTTAATTTTGCCTTTCCAATATTTCTTATCTTTTCAATATCAGTCGCTGCACAGATAACAGTATTTACTTTCAATCCTACCAAACACAGCGTATTTTCAATTTCTTTTAAATCATTGGACCAATTATGCTGGGTCAGAGAAAATCCTATAAGATTAACAGTATTTTCTTCCTTCTTCTTATTTTCCATACAATTATCATCTAATAACTTATCAAGAATTTTTATAACTGTATTCTGGAATCCAATACTAACATTGTCAGTATGACCTGTGGTTTCTACTATAATATGGTCCTTGCTTAATTTTGACTTCTTTACTATCTTTTCCAGATCATCACCTATCAATGAGGTCCCTGAAGAATTTACAATACCAACTAATCTATAGTAATCTTCTTTGTCTATTATTTTTAGCAGCTCAACCAGTTTTGCTTCGCTGGAAAAAATAAAGTCAAATTCATCCAAATAGGTTGAAGGTATTTTTAGCTGTCTCATAAAGTAATCATTGGACAGTCTGGAGGGATCAGCTATTATATCCCTGTATATATCCTGGTTAGCATTAAAATAAGAATTATAGAGCCTGCATCCGGTAGGGCCATTGATTATAGCAATAGCATCCCTTATGCCCTCAATAGCATTTACGCTGCCAGTCAGACTATCGGGGCTAATATTGTAATTTAGTAAATAATTTTTCTTCATCCCTCCACCCCTCCTTAAAGGATGTAGCAAGTATCTGAATCCATTTTTTCGATAGTTCAAGCCCGCTATAGAACCCTAATTTTGGATAATAAGGCATATAATCATAATGTATCCCCTCCACCATTTCCACTGGCGGGACATTGGCAAGTACGATATCCGGCCTTAAATCTTTTATTAATCTATCTCTTTTAAGCTCATCAAAATTATATTCAATGTCTACATCATATTTAAGAGGAGTTTCTTCATTTTCTGCTGATCTTAAAAAACAAATCTTTTTTAAATCCATATCCAGATCCAGAAATGTTTTAACCATCCAGTTCAAATTTGAATTAAAGGCAAATACTAGAATAGATTTCCCCGCCAGTACTTTCTTCTGGCTCTCAATTATTTTATAGTATTCAATGCTATACTTATCCACTACTTCTTTTAGATATTCCTGCCTGTTAAAATAAGCAGAAATTTTTTCAAGCCAGCTTGCAGTTTCATCAAAACCTACAGGAAGTTTCTCATCAAATATCCTGACTCCAAATTTTTTTTCCAGGTATTTAGCCAGGTTGCTTGATATAAATCCATCATCATATGGTATGGTGAGCTGTGCCTGTTTTAATTTTTTAATTTGTTCTATGTTTGTATTTCTTACAAAGCGGCAGAAGACTTTTATATCAAAATAAGAAAGCAATTTTTCGATTGTTCTAAAATTAAAATCAGTGTCTCCAAGTATTGTTTTTTCATTTATGATATTAATATAGTTATTTCCTTTGTCAGCTTCCACTGTTTTGTCTATATATTTTTCGGCTATTGTCTTATATGCATCCAGCATGCCCTGGAAGTAATCTCCGCCCACCACTCCCTGGGTATCAATCACCGTTATATCTATATCTTTATCCAGTTTAAGTTCAGAGATTATATCCTCTATGCTATCTCCTATGATAGCTGAAGAACATGATGTAACTATAAAGAATTTTTTCTGATTATATTTATCTATAGCATTTTTTATAGAATCCTTTAAAATCTGCTTGCCTCCAAATATGACATCCTTTTCTTCCATATTAGTTATTAACAATCTTGTATATAAAGAGGGCCTGTTCACCGTTCCATAGATCTTCTCTATCAGTGATGCAGATGCACTGGGATTATTATTCATATAGCCGCAGCCGGCCGGAGCATGCATTATAGTCATATAATCATTGATCTGGCTTGTTATCTGAAATGCTCCCCCGATCGAACATCCATGCAGGGTCTCACGATTCTTAATACTTTTGCTAATGATCCTATCTATTGGTTTTTCAAAAAATAATTCATCTTTTTTGCTTGAAGTCTTGCTGCTGCAGGTATTGGGACCCTGGACTTCCCTGTTTCTGGAATTAATCTGTTTTAATTTTAAAATTAGATTGCTTTTACTGCTTTTATAATTATCATTATTTCCAGAATTTTTCTTTTCAATTCCTAAATACCTGTAATTCAAATTCTCAAATTCTTCATCACCCATAGGTACAGGCTTCTTTGACTTAAAGTCTCTCTGAACTATTTTATCTGCCAGTATGTTAAATATTTTTGATATTTTATGATGGGGGTCATATTCTAAGAGTGTTTTCCTATTTACTTCTGCTTCTCTAAATACTTTACTATTTGGAATAAAGGCAAGAAGTTCTGAATTAATACTTTTGCAAAAATCCTCAATTAAACTTTTCTCATTTTCAATATTTCTACTATTTCCGATGACTCCTATGAGCCTGCTGTTTAAATTTTTTATTCCTTTACAAATATTATTTGCTGCATAAAGAGATTGAAATTCACCGGAAGTAATAATAATAATACCATCAGCAAATCCTTTTCTTAATGGGACAGAGAAACCTCCGCATACCACGTCTCCAAGAATATCGTAAAATATATAATCAAAATCCAGGCCAAATATACCTTTTAATTTCAGCACTTCCATCATAGTTATAATGCCTCTGCCGGCACATCCAACCCCTGCCTTCGGACCTCCAGCCTCTGTACAAAATACATCTCCAAAGCCAATATCCATAAAATCTTCAATTTTTATTTCACTAATGCTTTTTTCCTTCAATATTTCGAGGATAGGTTTCTGTTTTAAACCATGCAGAAGCAGCCTTGTTGAATCACTTTTGGGATCGCATCCGATTTGAAACACTTTTTTGCCCGATGATCCCAATGCAGCAGACAGATTCGCAGTTATGGTTGATTTACCAATACCGCCCTTGCCATATATTCCTATTTGAAATTTTTTTATACTCATTCACCGCTCCGATTATTAAACCTTATAAAAATACTGCACATCAGCCAACTTTATATCTTCTTAATTCATTACTATCTTCTCTAACTTTAAAATATTTTTTATACAACCACTTTCTAAAGGAGCATTCAAGTTCACTTATGCTTCCCCAATCATTATTTTCAAGATATGCTCTGGCCGGACAACCTCCCCTGCAAATATATTTGATCTCACAATTCTTACAATCTTTTAAAGATTCTACACTTCTTTTTGATAGAGAATTTAGATTACCTGTATCTTTTACATTGCCCCAATAAAATTCTTTCCTCCCAACCAGTGAAGGGCACAGGAACATATCTCCCCCGGGTGTTACTGTTGCGCTATCCCCCATTGCTGCATAGCAATAATAGGGATTCTTATTATTGCTATTTAACCTTAAATCAAATAGGAATAAATCTTTTATTGAAATTTTATTACTGCTTTTACTATTAATAGTCTTCAATAATTTATAAGCCCTGGAAAAACCAGATTTCATATCTTCTATATCTGTTTGTAAGTTTTGAAAATTTTTTACAGCTCTTCCGGATCTTCTTAAATAATCAAAAGAAATACTGCTGACATTACCGAGTAATACTGCAAGTCCTATGATCTTATGCATATATCTTACATTTTCTGAAGTTATCACTGAAGTAATATTCACCATAATGTTATTACTTGCCAGTTTCTTTATTCCGGAAATAGTTTGCTTTGTCTTACCCCTCATTTTCTCGTTTATATCTGAGATGCCATCTATGCTGACACCTACACTGATATTATTTTTCTTAATCAGCTTAATTATTTTATTGCTCATCAGGGTTGCATTTGTTTGAAGCTGAATTGAAGCCCGGGGCCGCTTTGCCCTGGCATGATTTATAATATATTCAAGCAGTTCCGGGTATAGAGTAGGCTCCCCTCCCGAAATCTGGAGCACGGTCCTGCCTCCGGGCCTCAAAAGATTTATGGCTTGCCTTATCATATCCTTAGAAATAATTTTCTTTTTCTCCAGGATTAAACCTATAGGACTGTCATCAGGCATGTCGGCTGCATAACAGTACTTGCACTGCATATTACAATTAGTCGTGGGCCATAAAATTATTTGCCTGTAAAACATAGCTGATTTTTAAACCTATAATTTTCCAAATATTATTACCAACAGGATTTCTTTTACAAAAATGTTTGTTGCTTGTAATTTTTACAAACAAATCTATTAAGAAACTAATAACAACTTATATATCTTAAATAAAATTGATCAAAGGCTTAAATCCCTTACAGATTTAATTCCGAAGATTAAGAATAAAATAGTATATCCAATAACAACCATAAGTGAATAGTATGGGAAACTATTTCCAAGAACCGCGGCCCTTATACAATTCGTAGAATGTGTCAGGGGTAGAATTAAAGAGATTGCCTTAAAAGCATATGGAAATCTATCAATAGGGAAAAAGGTCCCTGATAGAAAAGCCATCGGTATCATAATAAATGAATTAAAGTCACCCTGCTGCTGATGAGTCTTTACTATAAATGCTATTAATAGCGCCATGGATGAAAACATGAAACAATTAATAATAACACTTACAATAAAAAGAAAGTTTAGCTCCAAAATTATTCCAAATGCTATTCCCAATAAATATATCAGTGCTGAGCCGGCAAGCCCTTTAGCAAGGCCAAACATAATCTTACCTATGGATATATCGATGCTGGATATGGGGGCCACCTGAAATTCCTCAAACGTCCTCCAGTAAAACCTTTCCACATTAATTGTAGTAGCAGTAGAAAAAGCAGTGTTCATCCCATTCATTGCTATAAGTCCCGACAGGATAAAAAACATATAAGAGACACCGCCTATATCAATATTTCTTCCCAGCCCCCAGCCAAATGCAATAAAAAAAAGCAGCGGACTTAATATCATACCAATAAGCGACCGTATTCCTCTCTTTTTTTCCCGTAAGATATCCCTGTAAACTACTGCCCATATTCCTTTTAGATTCAATTCTCAACCCTCTTTCCGGTTTTCTTCAAAAAGACATCCTCCAAATTGGTTTTTCTTATAATTACTTTATCTTTTATTCCCTTAGCTGCTTCAAGTGCTCTCTCTCTATCAGGGAAGAAGTCTGTAGAAAAAATATCATCAGTAAAAATATCAACTGCAGTTTCCCCTACTTCTTTGATTAATTTTTTTGGAGTATCAAGAGCAATGAGCCTTCCTTCGTCGATAATGCCTACCCTATCACACAATTCCTCTGCTTCTTCTATATAATGAGTAGTTAAAAATATTGTTTTCTCATCTGAATTAATTTTCATTAAAAGATCCCAAATTTTTCTTTTGCTCCGGGCATCCAGACCGACAGTCGGTTCATCTAAAAATAATATTTCAGGTCCATGCAGCAGCGCCCGTGCAATCATTAATTTCCGCTGCATTCCACCCGAGATCTTCTCTGCTGGTATATTTTTCTTATCGCTCATCTCTATAAAGTCCAGCAGTTCATCCACTTTTGAATTAATAGCTTTTTTTCTCATACGGTAAAGCATTCCATGCACAATTAAATTTTCAGCAGAAGTAAGCTCCATATCTATATTTATGTACTGGCTGACTACTCCAATCGTTCTCTTTGCATCCACAGGATCTTTCCCCACATCAAAACCATTGATTAAGGCAGTTCCGGAAGTTGGCTTTGTGGCCGTGGTTATCATTCTAATAGTTGTAGTCTTTCCTGCTCCGTTTGGCCCCAAAAAACCAAATATTTCACCCCTCATCACATCAAAACTTACATCACTAACCGCTTTGACTTCACCATAATTCTTTGTTATTTTTTTTACAGAAACCGATATCTCTTTCACTCTTCCAAATCCCCCTCTATTTCCATCATAACTTCCCTTAAATTATCTTTCATTTCTTCAGGCGTATTCCACATCCCCCGCTCTATCGCCTCAAGCAGTCTCTCAGCAATATTATGAAGCGCATAAGGATTATGCTCTTTAAAGAATTCCTGCATGTCTTTATCAAGAGCATATGTATTTGCCAGAGCTTCATACATCCAGTCTTCCAATGCATGTCCCGTAGCATCCCAGCCAAAAGCAATATCAACCATTCTCGAAAAATCGCCTGCGCCTTTAAATCCATGACGCTTCATGCTCTCAATCCACTTTGGATTCAGTATTCTCGCCCTGAATATATGTTTGGCTTCTTCCTGAATCGTTCTCACCTGAATTCTATCAGGGTCAGATGTATCGCATGAATAAGCGTGCGGGTCCCTGCCTGTTATTGCTCTTACCGAAGCAATCATACCGCCATGATATGAGTAGAAATCATCCCCGTCTAAAAAATCATATTCACGCGTATCCTCATTTTTAACCACTATCTCCATCTGTGACAGCCTCTCCCTGAATATCTCCGGGACAAACTTTCCATAACTTTTTTCTGAATAGGCATAGGCTCCCCAGGTCACATACACATTAGCAATATCCTCATCATTTTCCCAATTTTGAGCATCGATCAAATCAGAAACACCTGCCCCGTATGTTCCTGGCTTGGACCCAAAAACTCTTGCTGAGGCCATATCTTTACTCTCTTCAGATGAGATTTTTTTCTTTATACATTCATCATATGTTTTTTTAAAATGCTTGCGGACAAAATTCATATCATCCGGTTCATCAAGTTCGATTACAGCATCTATAGCATCGTTTATCAGATAAATAATATTTGGAAAAGCATCCCGCAATCCGCCTTCTCTTATTGTAAAATCAATCCTTGGTCTGCCAAGCTCTTCTAAAGGAATAACTTCAAAACCAATAACTCTGCCGCTTTTATCCTCCCACTCTGGCCTTACTCCAATTAAATTAAAGATCTCGGCAATATCATCTCCTTTAGTTCTCATGACTCCGCCGCCCCAGATCACCATTCCAATGCTTTCCGGATAATGTCCCTCTTCCTCAATAAATCTTTCAATTAGTCCATCCGCAAGTTTTTTACCTACTTTGTAAGCTGCTCTTGATGGAACACCCTGTGGGTCTATAGAATAAAAATTCCGCCCTGTTGGAAGAATATCTGCACACCCCCGTGTCGGAGCGCCTGATGGACCTGCCGGAACATAGCAACCGCTGAGTGCTCCTATACATGCATCAAATTCTTCAGTTGTCCTTGATAGTTTTTCAGTTAATGTCTCCCCTATATAAATTAGTACCTTTTTTAAATCACTGGATCTCTTATTGAAAATACTCTCCATTATCTGCTCTGCATTCTGCTGATTATAGTCCTTTTTCTCATACTCATCCATCAGTTTAGATATCTTTATATTGATTTCATCAAGCAGCACTGCATTTGGTTTCCCGGACTTTTTATTAAGTCTGCCTCTATTTTCAAGTAAATCGTCATAATCCATTCCTGAGAGTTCGGCTGCACTGGCTCTAATGGACGGAATAGAACCATTGGCAAGCCTTGTAAGTGAAGTAAACATTTCTTTTAAAGGTTCTCCGACAGGGGGCCTCCCCATTATGTGAAGTCCATCCCTTATTAATGTATCTTTTATCTCTCCAATATAGCCATGCAATTTTTCAATAAATTTATTAAAATCAGCAAAGGCTTCCTTTTGTGTTATCTTTAAATCAGTATCAAGTTTTGCTGCTATTGTCTTATCCCAGATAACTTTCTGCTGGGTGGTGAGTTTTTTAGGGTCCTGTGTTTTTATATGATAATAATCATCAAGCAGTACTTCCAGCTCCTCCATTTCACCATAACTGTCTGCATTATGCATCACTGGAATCAGATGGTCTATTATACAGGCATAGCTTCTCCTTTTTGCCTGAGTTCCCTCACTTGGATTATTTATAATATAAGGATAAATATTGGGTATGTCCATAATGGCCAGGTCAGGATAGCAGTTTTCTGATAGTCCGATCGCTTTGCCCGGAAGCCATTCCAGTGAACCATGCTTCCCTATATGCATGACGGCATCTGCCTTGAAAACATCTCTGATCCACCTGTAATATCCCAGATACTGCCATGGTGGTGTCATATCAGGATCATGATATATCTTAGCCGGATCATCCAAAAACCCTCTTCTTGGCTGCAGGCCCACAAATACATTTCCATTTATAATTCCGGGGATTAACATTTTTTCTTTTAGAACCATTACTTTGCCAGGAGTTTTTCCCCAATCCTTCTCCATTGCCGATCTGTTTTCATCAGGAATATATTTAAAAAAATCTTTCGCATCTTTGCCTGAAATATAGTCAACTGCTTTTTCCAGTATCTCCTCTTCGCTATTCCAGCGCAAATCATTCGTGGCACATTTTAAAATTTTATCAATAAGCTCATCACCTGTCTCTGGAATATGATCAAGCCTATAACCCTTGCTCTTCATAACTTTCATTAAATCAGCCACACTTTGTGTTGAATCAAGTCCAAAAGCACTGGCTATCTGATCATTTCTTGGAGGATAATTATGGAAAATTATCGCTATCTTCTTATCTTCATTTGGAGTCTTAGAAAGCTTCCCCCAATTTATAGCAAGTCTTACCGCCTTGTCAGTTCTTTCAGGAATTGGTATATATCTTGTTATTCTCAAACCTGTTCTAAGATCAAAGTCACTTCTTTCCCTGCTGCAAACAGGCACTGTAATAATAGCACCGTCAAACTCAGGCAAAGCTACGCTCCACATTATATCCAGAGGATTTAATCCTAACTTGCTTTCTTTCCACTGGCTTAGATCATTTAAAGTATTTACAATTTTTATAAAGGGAACATTTAATTTTCTTAAAAACCATGTTCTTTTAAAATTTTCATCACTATCTCTTTCCATATCTTCAACACAACTGCTATTACCCTGCATAATGGAGCACATCGAGAAGAAAAGTAAGGACAGTATGCTGCTTACAACAGTTTTACCGTTTAGCATAAAATAATTCTCAAAAAACCAGGGCATATCGTGCTTGTCATTATCTGTGGAGCTTTCAACAGCTTCAAAACAGGCCAGTGCATTTGCACCTGCTTTTTCAATCCCTTCAATAATCCTGTCTACAAAGTCCAGATTTTTTGTTACCCAATCTCTCTGATAAAATAAAACACCTACTGTCAGCTTATCAGGATTGCAGAACTCTCCTATATATTCCTGCAGAGTTGGCAGGTGGTTTAGTTTTGGATGGTAAATGCCAAACTGAGGCGGCTTTTTAGGTTCCCTATATTTAACTTCCTTTACTTTGTAATAGGACAATAAATATAGAAATAAATTTTTTAAATTTTCCTCGCCGCTGAACACTATATATTTAGAAATATTTCTATAACCTTCAAATTCAATAGTGGAACTTTTTACCAGATCCGGTCTGGGCTCATATCCATAATCAAATATACAGGTATCTATATCATTCTCTTTTGCCATCTCAATAAATTCATCATAATAAGGAAAAGAGGATTCACTACCGTGAAGATGAAGAATAATTAAATGACTTTCTTTGGCTTTCTCTCTTGCAGCAGACATCAGATCAGGATTCATTAATGTATCAGGTAAAATCAAATTAACATCTAAGATATTGCCCAGTTTATCTTTTATGAAGCTAATAGCCTTGTTTAATGGAAGCAGATCATTTTCCATTATAGTAAAATAAGTAATCTTTAGCATTTTTTATACTCCTTCTTGTACATTTAATAATCCAGAGTACCCTGGTTATTTTTCTATTCCTTTTCTACCCATAACCCCATTTTTAAAATAATGTTTTATTTCACGCATCTCAGTTACAAGATCAGCCATATCAATTATTTGTTGATCGACTTTCCGGCCCGTAAGGATAAGTTCAACATCGGCAGGCTTCAAATTAATAAGGTCAATAATATCTTCAATTTTAAGAAGATTAAAATAGGTGGCTACATTTATCTCATCCAGTATTACCATGTCATATTTTCTTGACGATAAAAGGCTTTTTATTTCGCTTAAGCCTATTTTTGCTAATTCTGTATCTTTTTCCGATGGTCCCTTCCTTATAAAGAAACCTCTTCCGTATTGTCTTACTTCAATATTATCTTTAAACCTTTCTAATGATTTAATTTCACTATACCGTCTTCCCTTTATGAACTGGGCAATGAATACTTGCAAGTCATATCCTGCAGCCCTGAGAGCAAGTCCAAGAGCAGCCGTAGTCTTCCCTTTTCCATTGCCAGTGTAAACCTGAACATAGCCTTTTTTCAATTTGCCCACAACTTATCCTCCAGTAAAGAATTTTTATTTAATAAATTTAAAAAATACCCTGCTTATTCTATTAAAATATTTATTTGTTTTATGTATTCAATAGCATCTACTACAGATACTCCTGTTGCCTATCTATCAATATACCTGTTTATATTACCTGTATTTTAATAGTTCCTTATTTCTTCTCATCAAGACTTTTAAGTCTATAAAATAAAAAATCCGCCTTCAATCGGGCGGGAATTTTTCCTTTTATTAAATGAAAAAATAACCCTCTTTCAACCGAAGATAGGTAATTAATTTATTTACAGGTTTCCTGGCTTAAGGGACCTTACCCTCAACCTTCCCGGCAATAAACATTGCCAGTGGCATCATGAGGAGCACACACCCTATTACAGTGGCGGGACCGCTCCAGTTTTTAACTGGATTCCCTGTTAGAATTAATTACAATTAATTTAATATAACTAATTCAACTCTCTATTCAATTATAAAATATACAAATAAATATCAATAAGTAATGATACTATAAAAAAATATAAATGCAATTTTTTCTCAGGTTTTCTTACACACCACCTTTTTTTGAAGAGCTTTCTTTTTTACAAAAATGTTCTTTTTCTTTTTCCCAAACATCTTTATAGGTATCTTTAACACCTTTTGAGTATTTATCCAGCCCTTCAGAAATATCTGAAAATAGGCATTCTGCTCCATCATGGGTAGGATAAATATGGCAATCTTTATAAAGTCCACGCGAAACTTCAGGATGATCGATTAGCATACAGGGAAGATAGAGATTATCAGAAAACGGCTCCATTTTTCTGATCTCTTTAAAAAACTGGCAATCTATTGCCTCCTTCAGAGAGATATTTTTAATATTTACCTGGGCAAAGTGAGTAAATATACATGGTTCAACATCACCTTTATGGTTGATATGAAAATATTCTCTGGCAGCAATACAGCCGCCGACATAGGGAGCATCATTCCAAAAATCAATAACAAATAAAGGTTTGTTTTCTCTTATATAACCGCGTCTCTCTTTAAGATAAAGACGCTCGGCCGGGGTTGGCATCAGAGACAGATCAGGATTCTTGCCAATTGGCGTATAAAGGAAATACCATAAGATTGCAGCACCTTTCTCAATTATCATATCAACAAATTTATCACTGGTTGCGATTTTAATGTTTTTCCTGGTCACAGCTGTTGAACAGCCGAATGGGATCTTATGTTTTTTTAAAATCTCCATTGCCTTTAGCACTTTTTTATATACCCCTTTTCCTCTTCTTTGATCAGTTTCTTCTTCAAAACCTTCAATACTCAATGTGAGAAATACATTTCCCAGCTCGACTAATTTATCTACTGCTTCATCATCTATTAAGGTTCCATTTGTAAAAACTAAAAATTCGACATCATTATGTTTTTTGTAAATACGAAACATATCATCTCTTATAAATGGCTCACCTCCCAAAATAGTAAAAAAAGATACTCCAGCTTCTTTTCCTTCCTGGATTATCCTATCAACTACTTCAAATTCTAAGTCATCACTTCTGGTATATTTGCCAGCATAGCAGCCGACACAGGAAAGGTTACACCGCATTGTTGGACTTATTAGAATAGTAGCAGGAACATAGGAGCCTTCTTTATACGCCAATTCTTTTTTCTTTAGATTTAAAAAGATCCCTTTAATTAAAAGATTGGTAAGGAATTTATCACTAAAATTTGGATTAGCATCTAATAAGAGCCGCCTGTAAAATTGGTAAAGCTGGAATCCGGTTTCACCTTCTTTACCTTCTGAGAGTTTATTTTTTATTGATTCATAAAAATTTTTATCTTTTTTAGGGGCTACAATTTTAGCGAAAGCAATAATTTTTATTAAACTCTTCTTTGAGCGGGAAAAAACAAATTTTAATGCCTGGCGTAGAATTATTTTTTGAAAATATTCTTTACTATTCGATACATTTCTCATTTTTATTCCTATCTTGAGATCTTTATAATTATTTAATATTAAAAAAGATCTTAAAAGTATTTTTCAAGATCTGGTATTGAAAATTTTATTAATCACTATTGCTTCTGTTGCTTATTGATTCTTTTAACTGCAATATTGATAACTGCATTGCTTCTTCCCCTGCTAAAATCACATTTTTACTATCAATAAATTTATTCCATCCCACCTTCCCTATTTTTGGATTAATTACAATATCAGCATCTCTGATATTTAAAGAAGCCAGATGATACCTTAAAAGCTTAATAGAGCTATCAGCCATTCTATAGAATCCAAAACTGCTGTCTTCAGTGTCCGAAAAATAATCGGCATCCAGATTAACTGCAATAACTAAATCAGCTCCCATTCCCCTGACAATTTCTGCAGGAACAGGCAGTGAGAGGCCGCCATCAACTAATAGACTGCTGCCTAATTTAACAGGCTTGAAGATTAATGGTA
>CBDUUS010000011.1:0-13785 GCA_965370465.1 uncultured bacterium
CAAGAAGTAGAATACCTGTTAGAAAATATTACCATTCAAGTAAAAGGATTTTAAAAGGGCCATTACTTATTGCCAGGAGTCTTTTTATTTTACTTTTAATATGTCTCCTTCTATCGGGATGCAATGTACTTGAAGGCGAGTTCTTTGGAAAAAAATTCGGAACCCCGGAAAGCACTGAAGATGATGTATTTGAAGAGCTCCAGGATACTGAAGCCATAGAAATAGAAGATGGTCCCGATGAAGAACAGAGCGGAGAACTATCCGGAAGCGAACCGGCCCCGGCTGATGAAAGCCCTGATAAGGTCCGTGATCAAAATATGGATGATATGCGCTATCATTTTTCTGAGGCGATGAGGCATTTTGATGATGAAGCCTATATGATAGCAGAATATTATTTGAATAGGATAAAAGACGATTATCTTATATTGCAGGACCACATTTTTTATTATCTCGCTAAAAGCCTTCTTATGCAGGAAAAGTTTGACGGGTCCGAAGAATATTATGAAAAGGTCCTGCAGAACTTTCCAGATAGTATCTGGCTGGAAAAGTCCTCGCTTGAACTGGCGGATCTTCACTATATCAGGGAGGACTATGCAGTTGCGGAGGAAAAGTATATTAATTTTATAAATGTCTATCCGGATTCTGATTATTTGCCTTATGCTTTATATCAGTTTGCCATCTGTCTGGAGAAAAATGAAAGGATGGCTGATGCATTTACAAATCTTAAAAGGATATGGCTTGAATATCCTTCAAGCGAATATGCATATCCCGCCTATCAGCAAATACAAGTATTGGAGGATGAAGGCTTTATAGCAGCATTTTCACCATCGGTGGAAGAATTATTTGCCAGGGGAGAATCACTTTTTTATGATTATCAGTACCGTGATGCAATAGATCAGTTTGACGGGATAATAAGCGGATATCCCAGAAATTCTCTTTCATCAGAGCTATACTCCAATACCTGTTTTAGGCTGGGCATGAGTTATTACAATTTGTTTGAGTATGAGGATGCCAGAAAATGGCTATCGCAGTGTTATGAACAGGCTCCAGGCAGCAGCGTCTCGCATGCAGCGCTTTTCTTCCTGGGAAGAGCTTATACAAATCTTGATAATAATGCGAAGGCGATCTCTAATTACCAGAAAATGCTGGCCGAGTATCCCTCCAGCAGCTATGGCGATGATGCACTTTATAGAATGGGCCGAATATACTCCATTGATAATAATACTGAAAAAGCAATTGAAAGCTTCGAAAAAGTCTTTAAACAATATCCATCTGGAGATAAGACCGATGAAGCTCTCTGGGAGCTTGGCTGGATACAGTATAAAAGCGGATATTGGACACAGGCAAAAGAAAGTTTTTCTAATATGGCATCGCTTTTTAAGGGAACCAGTCTTCAGGAAAAGGCCCTGTACTGGCAGGCAAAATGCCATATCAGGCTGGAAGAAACGGGAGAAGCTGCGGACCTCTGCAAACAGATAATAGGATCGGGCAGTTATTCATATTATACATTCGCGGCCCAGGAACTTGCTCTGTCGCTGGATGAACATATTGTTATTCCTGCTGTCAATACTACTCTTTCCCCCGATGGTCCCGGAGCCAGAGAACTGCTTCCCGGAATATTTGCTGATCTTGAGACAGACAGCGCCAGTATCGACGGATGGGTGGACCATATTACAAAAGCTCTGGAGCTTATAAAGCTGGGGTTCTACAATAGCGCAGCGCTGGAGATCGGATCAGGGACAGATATCCTGGAGAAAGATCCTGAGAGGGTGCTGGAGATCGCAACTCTATATTATAGTGCAGATGATTACTCGGATTGCCTCAGGCTCATCTATAATAATATTGGAAATATCAAGTCGGATCTTTCTGACGATCATCTTGCATATACCTATTATCTACATTATCCATATGGTTATAAGGATGCAGTCGACAAATATTCTAAAATATATGATATTGACCCTTTATTTGCTCTTGCTGTCATAAGACAGGAATCCAATTTCATGCCGGATGCCGGCTCATATGCCGGAGCGCGCGGACTTATGCAGATAATGCCCGCTACCGGTAAAAATATTGCAAACCAGATATCATTGCCTGACTTCGAAGAGGAAATGCTTTCCGATCCGGAAATAAATATTAATATGGGTGTCTATTATCTCAGGCAGCAACTTGATAATTTTGATCAGAGCCCTGTCCATTGTCTTGGAGCATATAATGGGGGCCCCGGCTCTATGTCTGATTGGATATCCCGCTTTGGCACAGCAAGCGAAGATGAATTTATTGAGCATATTACTTTCCTCGAGACTAAAGAATATATAAAGAAGGTAATGGGAAACTATTATTTCTACAGTATGCTATACCCGGATTAGGAACCTGTTTGAGAATTGGATCTGAGCCCGGGTTCCCGGACAGGCTCCCAGCTTCATATTCTATAGAAATTTAAATACAAGAAGCCAGCCGGATATAGTCAGTGCTGATATGATTGTCGTAAATATAAGGGCTGAAGCCATAAGATTATAATTCGAACGAAGCTCTTTGGCCATTATATATGCAGCGACAGCAAGAGGCGTTGCAAAAAGTATTACCATCACATTGCGGTCAAAAATATCTATTTTATATATAAAAGTGGCAACCAGAAAGATTATAGCAGGCAAAAGGATAAGTTTATTGAAACTTATATATGAAACCATCTTCAAATCATCTTTAAGATGATCGAACCTGAAGGAAGCCCCTATTGAAAGCAGCGCGATAGCTACTGTCATCCCTGATATGATATCCAGAGAATCGTGCATAAACCCTGGGAGGCCCAGCCCAAAATATGAAAAGATTATACCCAGTAAAGTCGCTATTATTATTGGGTCCGTTGCAAAGTTCATTATAAGCTTTTTCGTATCCAGCTTTTCCTCTCTCCTATTGAAGAATTTGAAGATAAGCACTGTCGATATAATATTTACAGGGACAAGAAATGCAATGACAAGGCTCGCTCTTGCCAGGGCCAGACTGCCATATGCCATCCAGACTATCGGGAGTCCCACAAAAGCCATATTGCACCTGAATGAGGCTACTATAAATGCTCCCCGGGTCTTTCTGCTTCTCTTAATAAAAAAGCTTAAAAGAAAGAGTATTATAAAATATATCCCATAGGCAGAATAAATGACTTTTATTATATCTATATCAAATATTTCGCTGAGCCTGTAATTAGTAATATTTAAAAAAATCAGCGCAGGAAGACCAATATTATATGCCAGCCTGTTAAGAAGGCCAACACCCTCATCATTTATAAGCTTTATTTTCCTTATAAGGAACCCTGCCGCAATTACTATAAATATGGGTGCGGTCACCTGAAATACTTCAAGCAATGCTCTCAGAAAGTTCATCGTTCTCCTCCTGCTTCCTGTTCAAAAAAACTGCATACCCTTAAGAGGCCGTCCTTTTTCTGCTCTTCACGGATGGATTCTGCCACTTCCCTTGCTTTTCCAAGATAAAATCCCAGCCTCGCTCTGGCATGGTCCATTGCATCTGTATCGGGAAGCATAGCAAGGAGTTTTTGAATATCTTTGTTTTTTATCTCTTCCCTCGTGAAAATTTTACTTATCTCCTTTTTAAACCTGCGGTTCCGGACAGCATATATTATAGGTAGTGTTATATTGCCCTGGCGTATATCATTTCCAGTGTATTTCCCAGGATTTTCTGATATCTTTATTGAATCCATATCAAGAAGATCATCATTTATCTGGAAAGAAATGCCAAGATATTCACCAAACTTCCTCATCTTCTCTATTTCTGTATCCGTCGAACCCGATAGTATGCCGCCAAGGGCACAGCTGACCTTAAAAAGCGATGAAGTCTTTTCATTTATTTTCTTGAGATAAACCTTTTCATCCTGGCGCAGTTCCTTTTTTGTCTTTATCTGGTCAAATTCGCCTCTGACAAGGTTCTGGGAAGCCATTGACATCTCTTCAAGTATTTTTGAATTATTATACCCATTAAGAAGCACAAAAGTCTGCGTAAAAAGATAATTTCCCACAAATTTTGCCGTGTCCCTGTCATAAGTATTATGTATGGTCTCCCTGCCTCTTCTAAGAAGAGCTCTATCTATAATATCATCATGAATAAGCGATGCTGTGTGGATCATTTCGATAGCAGCAGCTGCCGGGAGCAGGTATTTTATATCAAAACTATCTCCCCTGGCACAAATAAAAAAAAGCCCGGGCCTTATCCTTTTTCCACCAGCAAGCAGGGTGCTCTCTACGGTCTTTTTGAGCACTCCTTTAAGCCCGGCAGTAAAATCCTTTAGATAATTCTCAAGTGCCTTAAGGTCGTCTGCAAGAAATGAAAATAATTTTTTCTTTTCGAGTATCATATTATAATCCTAAATCCGGGGAGATCTTCTAAGCGTTGACTTTATTATCTCTATCCAGTTGAAACGGCGGCTGAACAGGGGGAACTCAAGTTCTTTTTTTTCACATACAGTCGAAAGACTGTATTTATATGTCTTTTCCTTCAGATCCTTTAGCTTCTTTTCCCTTAATGGCTTATCGTTTATTTTCATTATATCATCTATCTCAGCCATTACTTTCCGCGCCCTTATGATACGTTTCTGATTTGCTGCCATCATTTCTCCGCTAATACCCCCGGACCTGCCTTTCAACCGGTTCAGTCCCACAGCAGCATCATATGTGGCATCTACAAGATCATCTGTAGTTATTGACATGCTCTCATAGTTAAGAATATACTTCCAGGACGGCATAGTGATAGCCTCAATATGGTCCTTCAGGGTCCTTCTTATGAGCCGGTATCCAAATTTTTCCGGATCTTCAAATGCTCTGCTGCCAGGATCCAGGAAAGGGGCCATAGGGGAAATAAAAGGCATAAACCTGCTGTCCCAGCTTATATATTCAAATATATCCTTGCAATAATCTACTGTCTCATTTATAGATTCTTTTGTCTGGCCCGGCAGGCCCGTCATAAAGTACATGTCGAACCTTGCCGCCCCGCTATCAAGTGCATATTTTATACAATTTTTCAGATCCTCATTGGAGAATGATTTTCCCATTTTTTTTCTGATGCCCTCATCATGGGAATCAGGAGATATCTCATAACAGACATTTGAGAAAATATCTGCAGCCATGTCAAAAAAACTATTGTCAGGAGGCTCAAAGAATTCAAAAAATATCTGTATTTCCCTGTCAAGACCCTTTGCATATTTAAAGACATCCCGTACATATTCACTGCCATTATTATTCAGGTCCCCGAGCAGGAAAACCGGGGCCTTGATATGCTTCTGAATCATCTTTATCTCATCTACAAGCTTCTCCGGATCCCTGAATGATGGTTTGATCCGTCTGCCAAATCTTTCAAATGCCGATCTGGAACCCCCGCATCCGGAACATTCATTATTGCACCCGCGCACTACCGGAATAGTAGTTATTGGATACCTGAACCAGTCTATAAAGGGTATTATGCTTTTTATATCACGGTATTTTAATACTTCTTTAAACATGAACCGGTAGTCAAAATCAATTTCTGACAGATCCCTGGATATATTGGTTATAGGATTATCATATATTTTATTATCTTCTTTCCATACAAGATTTGCTATATTTTTAAGACTATTTCCATCCTTTGATCTTATAGCCATAATCAACTGGTAAAGGGGCTCCTCTGTTGAATCGCCTTTTATAATATAATCCACTTGATCAAACTCTATGAGCTCCCTGTAAAAATATGATGAAGAGAATCCCCCGAAAATAACAGGTGTAGCGGGGTGATATTTTTTGACTATGCGGGCCGCTTCAGTTGAACCCTGACAGTGTGGGAGCCAGTGCAGATCTATCCCAAATGCCGCCGGGTCCAGGGATTTTATAAACTTTTCTACATCAAAATTATTATCTGCCAGCATCCGGTAGGCCAGATTCACTATCCTTACATTTATTCCCCTGCGGGATAGATAATTTGCCATTGTCAAAAAACCGATGGGATACATCTCAAAGATAGGGGTGGAAGGCACCAAATCGCTCATAGGGCCAAACATTATGCTTCTTTCCCTGAAGTCATAAACACTGGGAGCATGGAGCAGTACCAGATCAGTTTTCATATATTTGGATCCAATCTTAAAATTCAATGATTCAGGCTCTCTAACAGAGTATTTACACTGGAGCTCGCCGGGTCCGAATCCGATTTTGATATGATATCATTTAACTCTCTGCCAGTAAAATTTTTTTGGAGGTAATATGATCCAAATTACAATATTAAAAATAAGAATCGGTTCTGAAGAATAATCTTTTCATTTCTAAAAACCTTAATAAAGAAATTGACATACTATACCAGATATATTAATATTAATAATATTAATATACATATTAATTAAAGCCTGGAAACAGAATTATAAAACTAATTAAAGGATCAGTGCGATGGGAAAAAAAAGAACATCTATACTTCTGGATAAGGATATTATGTTAAGACTAAAAAAATTGTCTAAAACTACTAACAAATCTACTTCTTTTCTTATAAGAGAAGCAGTTAGCAGCTATGTTGCCAAAAAGGCTCCTAAAAAGAAAATTAGTATAATTGGTATTGGAAGCCGCGGGAGTTCAGATATTGCTACTAATGAAGATGAGTATCTTAAAGGATTGGGAGAAGACTGATAATAACTAAGTATTATAATAATAATATTCAGGGAAGGAAAAATGCAAGTAATTTTAGACACTAATATAATATTTTCTATGATGGATAAAGATGACAGAGAACATTTAAAGATTAAAGGTTTCTTTCAAGAAAATAATGATTTTCTATATATCCTGCCATCTACTGCAATAATAGAAATTTGTTATCTAATCAGAACCAGACTATCTCCACATTTAGAAATAAAATTTCTTGAGGAAATCAATCAGAACTTTAATTTAGAACCGATAAAGGATATAGACATTTTACGTATTATAGAGATATTGAAAAAATATGATACCCTTAACATCGGCTATGTAGATGCTTCTATTGTCGCCATAGCTGAGCGGCTTAAGATAAATAAAATCCTAACCCTTGATAAGAAACATTTTGGAGTACTTGCTCCAAGAGGATTTGACTATTTTGATATACTGATTTAAAAATGAAATAATCACTGGTTTAATAATCCCATTGTGGACCAATGGGATATCTAATGAAAAACCAGGCTCTTTATCAGGGTATCTATATTGGATTTGACCGTGTCTGAATCCGATTCCTGTATAATATTGCTTAACTCTCTGCCAGTATAATTTCTTTTGGCAGTAATATGATCTGATATTCTATCTATAGAAGATGTCCGGGGGAAAGCGCACGCATATTCAAGAAGTTCACTATATGTCTTAAAAAGTACTGCCTTTTCGGCTATATCAAAGTATCCTTTCACCTGGCCGGCTTTATTCCTGCAGTCTGAAAAACTGTCTCCTATTTCAAAGGAGACGTGTAAGAGCCTATTTGCATCAATAAGGATACCAGCATCACTGTCGACCAAAGAAGTTTCTATTTTTTCTTCAATAGCTTCCTGCATCTTCGCATGCAGCTTGAGCCTGCCTTCATGCACTCTCTTCATCGACTCCAAAATCCTATCAAAGATCTCATGGCCCTGATATCTCAATAAATATATTACTGCACGGGAATAAAATACATCACCAAAAAGCAGGTCAAGCGTATATTCTTTCTCTCCAGTATTGCTGATGCCTTTTCCGGTTATACTTGATCCGCTTACCTTGAAATTATGAAATGTGGTTCCTATTGAAAGAAGTTCGAGCCCGATTATCAAATTGATCAATCTGCTGTCTAAAACATATTCCTTGCTGTCTCTGGAAGCCTCACGGTAGAAATTATCGGCAAACAATATACTTTGCAGATATATCAGGTCTGGATTGTGAAATCTTGCCATATCACATGGGAAAAATGAGGAAATATATTTTATTTCCCGTTTTAATATCTTTTTTGCCTGTCTCTTTAGAACGTTTTTATATTTAACCAGATTAATTTGTTTTCCTCTTATCCAAAACTCTTTGAGCCTTTCCTTCGCTTCTGGCAATACTCTTCGGCTCTTTTAAGCTTACCTTTATCCTGATGCCTATATCAGAATAAAGCCTGCTTTCGATAGATTTCTCAAAATCCTCAAGATCCATGATCTTATCATGGAATTTTTCCTCTGATACTTCCACCCAGACTTCTATAGTGTCCATGTAGTTTTTGGTGTCAAGGACTATAAGATAATGCGGTTCAAGTTCCCCTACACTCATCAGGACTTCTTCGATCTGGGATGGGAATATGTTTACTCCCCTTATAATCAGCATATCATCTGTGCGCCCCATAGGTTTTGCCATTCTGATAAACTTCTTCCCGCACTGGCAGTCTTCTTCAATAAGATAAGAGATGTCTTTTGTGCGATATCTCAGTACAGGAAAAGCTTTTTTTGTCAGGGAGGTAAAAACTATTTCTCCTTTCTCGCCTGGAGGAAGAGTCTTCCCGGTAACTGGATCTATTATCTCTGCAAGGAAATGATCCTCATTTATATGCAGTCCGTTTTGTCTGAGGCATTCGCATGAGACCCCGGGACCTATGACTTCCGAAAGACCGTAACTGTCAAGAGCTGTAATATGAATCCTTTTCTCTATCTCTTTCCTCATTGATTCGGACCATGGCTCAGCACCAAAGAAACCTAATTTTAAGTGCAGCTTTGAAAAATCAATACCTTTCTTCTCTGCTACTTCAGCCATATGAAGCGTATATGAAGGGGTACAGCATAGTATCGTGGTTTTGAAATCTATCATCAGCTTGAGCTGCCTTTCAGTATTTCCCCCTGAAGCAGGGACCATCATGGCACCAATCTTTTCAGCAGAGTTTTGGAAACCGAAACCTCCAGTAAAGAGCCCAAATCCATGGCTTACCTGGACCACATCCTCTCTTCTCGTCCCCACATCATACATTATCCTTGCAAGAACATCGGACCACATATCAAGATCCTGCTGCGTATACCCTACAACAGTAGGATTGCCAGTGGTGCCTGACGATGAGTGTATCCTTATTACCTCTTCCAGGGGCGTACAGAATAGCCCGAAAGGATAATTATCCCTCAGCTCTTCTTTTGATGTAAATGGGAGCTTTTCAAGGTCGGCAAGGTCCCTGATATTTTCCGGATCAAGCCCCCCATCATCCATGCGCTTCCTATAGAAACTATTATTATTATAACAATGTTTTAAAGTCTGCTTCAGGCGCATAAGCTGGATCGCCTTTATCTCATCTCTTCCAAGCTCTGCAGTCTTTTTATCCCAAAATCTATCATCATTCATAGTACATGCTCCTGTTTTTAGGGAAGAATAGAATCAAATAGTCTCGCCTTTTCTTTTATCTATAACCCTTTTGGCTTTGCCTGTGCTTCTCTGTATGGTCTTTGGCTCCTTTAATTTTACATCTATTTTGATTCCAGTGGTGGAATAAAGCTTGTGCTCAATTGCAGATTCAAAATTCTCCAGGTCATTCATCTTTTCAGAAAATATTTCCTCTGACACTTCTATCCAGACTTCAAGCGTATCCAGATAGTTTTTGCTGTCCACGACAATAAGGTAATGCGGTTCCACCCCGCGGACCTGCATAAGGACTTCTTCGATCTGGGATGGGAATATATTTACTCCTCTTATTATAAGCATATCATCTGCTCTGCCCATCGGTTTTGCCATGCGGGCGTGGGTCCTTCCGCATCCACATTTTGAAATGTCGATCTTTGATAGATCCCTTGTCCTGTACCTGATTATGGGAAGCGCCTCTTTTGTGAGAGAGGTGAACACCATTTCGCCTATCTCCCCCGGTTTTTTCCTTTTACCGGTCTCGGGATCGATTATTTCTATTATAAAGTGATCCTCTGCAATATGAAGTCCCGCTTTCCTGTCGCATTCACAGGATACACCGGGACCTATTATCTCGGATAGTCCGTATATATCAATGGCATCAATACACAGTCTTGTCTCTATTTCCTTTCTGATCTCCTCGGTCCACGGCTCAGCGCCCATTATCCCGGTCCTGAGCGGCAGGCTTTTAAAATCTACGCCAAGCTCCTTCCCGACTTCTGCAATATAGAGAGCATAGGACGGCGTGCAGCAGATCGCAGTCGATTTGTAGTCCTGCATTATTTTTATCTGCCTTTCAGTATTTCCTCCGGATACAGGAACCACTGCGGCACCAAGAAGCTCTCCTCCATAGTGAAGCCCCAGGCCGCCTGTAAAAAGTCCATAGCCATAGCTGTTCTGTATCACATCATCACGCCTTATTCCTGCAGCATAGAGCTGTCTCGCTATCAGATTGGCCCACATCGCAATATCGTTTTTTGTATATCCCACTACTGTAGGATTTCCTGTGGTGCCCGATGAAGAATGTATTCTTATTACCTCCTTCATGGGACGGGCAAATAGTCCGAATGGATAATTATCGCGGAGATCATCTTTGACAGTAAAGGGAATTTTTTCCAGATCATCCAGGCTGTCAAACTTCTCAGGGTTTATTCCTGCATCATCCAGTCTCTTCCTGTAAAAATCTACATTTGAGCATATATTTACAAGTGTGCTTTTAAACCTTTCCAGCTGCAGTTCTTCCAGCCTGTCCCTGGATAGCGTTTCCACTTCCGGTTCCCAGTAATCGCTGCTGCCCATAAGATGATCTCCTTTATTTTAATAAATTATTTTGAGAATAATCTGTCTACGACTTCGTTCTTTTCATATTTGCTGAATACAGTGACAAGTATAGTGACTATAAAGGAAAGCGGGAATGCTATAAGTATAGGATCCATCGCATTCCATGGATATGCAAGAAGGCTTTCCTTGCCTGTCATCACTACTACAAGTTTCAGCATTTTTGCATTTGCCTGGTGCACAAAGAACATCCAGAACACGCTTGTTACCAGGCCGACTATCATTCCGGAAAGTGCTGCTTTGCTGGAAGTCCTCTTCCAGTATAGCCCCAGTATATACATCGGAAGAAATACAGCGGCGCATACTCCGAAGAAAAGCGCCGTACCTCTTGCAATTATAGAGGGCGGGAGGAAATATCCCAGTATGATGCTAACGATTATGCCGATTATGACTCCAAGCTTGGTTATAAGGAGGACCTTCTGTGAATTGTTCTTTTCGCTGTTTTCAGACTTCTTTATGCCCACACCGATTATATCCCTTGAAAATGCTGTTCCAAGCGTATGGAACTGGGAACTGATAGTAGACATCGCTGCAGCAAGAAGAGTAAGCATGAAAATATAGACAAACCATGGAGGCATAGCCATATTTATAAAGGCAGGTATCACAAGGTCTGTATTGCCTCCTGCTTCCGCAATAGCGATATTGCCTGTCGTATTGAAGAAAAATACATTTGAAAGAGAGCCAACGATGAAGGCTGAGCCTGTCATAAACAGAATAAATATTCCACCTATAAGTATCGCCCTGTTAAGCTCTTTATTGCTTTTTACGGTCATGAACCTTACAACCAGCTGCGGCTGAGCCAGCACTCCGATACCTACGCCGAGTATTATAGTAGGTACAAGCGTCCACCATAAGGGAGAGCCGAGTACCGGCATTGTGGTCCATCCCTGATGACCCCCCGCCGTCAGGCTTTCCGGCAGCTTTGAAGCAAGATCAGTAAGAGCCTGATGAGCCGGTATAATTCCGCCAAGGATCTTATAGGTCATGGCTATCAGAGCTATCATACCTATGAACATGATGGTCCCCTGAAGGGCATCTGTATACATAACTCCCTTGAGTCCTCCTGCTATTACATATGCGGCTATTATTATTGAAAAAATAGCGAGCGAAAGCACGAAGTTGATATTAAGAGTGCTTTCAATAAATCTTGCGGCGCCGATCAAGACTACTCCTGCATAAAGGGGCATAAATACAAATATAGTTACTCCCCCTATCACCTGGATCGGTCTTGAATTATATCTTCTTCCCAGAAATTCAGGGAATGTATGGGCTCCAAGCTTTTGCCCCATCAATCTTGTCCTCTTGCCAAAGAGAATAAAAGCTATGGCAATACCGACTGCGATGTTCAGAAATGTCAGCCATAATAGGCCCATCCCAAAGACGCCTGCCGCTCCGCCGAATCCTACTATTGCAGAGGTCGATATAAAAGTCGCCCCATAAGAGAGCGCCATCACATATGGATGGATACCTCTTCCGGCTATCATAAAGTCCTCTGAAGTCTTTGTTCCTCTGTAACCCAGATAGCCCAGATACCCGATTACAAGCAGGTATATGACTACTATTACCGTAAATAATGGAATATTCACAGTTTTCTCCTTTCTTTGATTTTATTAATGATGTTCACCGGGTTACTTGTCTTTGTTCCACATAATTACACCATATACAATGCAGAACAGTGTTGAGATAAGACATAGTATATATGCCAAAAAGATTGACACACCGCTAAAACCTAGCATAAAGCCTCCCTTCATTTTTTATTTCTTTTATATTAAAAATAAAACTGTCGAGCCATAGCGCCACAGGCTCAATAGTTCTAAGAAATCCGGGATCAACTGCAGAGCCTGACTCCGTTTTTTAGAAGTATTTCTTCGGCAGCTTCTATATTTGCCACACTGAGGATGATCCTTGTCCCTGCTATCACATAAACATAATCGATATTTACTCCCTCGTTAGCCAGAATATTAAGTATCTTATGAAGCTCTCCGGGCCTGTCTTCTACAGTTATACATATTACATCAGCAATATGGGTTGTAAAACCTGCATTTTTTAATGCTTCTTTGGCTCTTTTAACATCAGAGACCACCAACCGCAAAATACCATAATCCCTTGCCTCAGTGGTCGAAAACCCCTGAAGATTGATATCCTCATCACTCAGCATCTTCGTCACATCGGCCAATCTGCCAGTCTGGTTTTCCAAAAAGACAGTTATTTGTTCTACAGGCATATTTCCTCCTGCTGTCTTATTTTATTATTTTCCTGCCCTTTTCAAAGGCATCTATATTAAGTTCGAGCACCCTCTCCGGAACAGATCCTTTTATAGAATCCATCCAACTTTCTATACCGATTGGTAAAAACATCGAGAGGCTCCCAATAAGAACCATATTAGAGGCCCTTATCTCTCCAAGATCTGCGGCAATATCTGAAGCCTTTATTAGCTTATACCGCGAAGTCGCCTTTGATATCTTTTCTATAATATCAGCAGGATACTCCCTGTCTTCAAGATATATGGAAACCGGATATACCTCATAATCATTTATAAATAAAAAACCTTCCGGCTTTAAAAGATCAAGATATCTTGCTGCTTCCAGTTTTTCAAGAGAGACAATAAGGTCAGCTCTGTCTATTATGGGAGAATGGACCTTTTCTCCAAACCTGACGCTTCCTATAACACTGCCGCCTCTCTGGGCCATTCCATGCACTTCTGATACTTTTACATCAAATCCCTCAAGCCTTGCGGCTTCCGCAAGGACCGTGGTTGCAAGTATTATTCCCTGTCCTCCTACTCCTGAGAACATGACAGATATGGTCCCGCCCTGCTTGATCCTTTTTCTGTTATTTTCAAGATACCAGGAACTTTTTTGAATCGTAACTTTTCTATTAGTATTATTGTCGTTTTTCATAGAAATATGTTTTATATTAATAAATATTTTATTATACTTTTAAAAGTCTTTTATTGTGATTCCCGGCAGATGATGGCATTTTTGCGGCATATTTCTATACACACGCCGCAACCGCTGCACTGCAATTGATTTATTGTATAGCTCCCATCTTTATACTCGATCGCCGGACATCCGAATTTGAGGCATAATCC
>CBDUUS010000012.1:0-13396 GCA_965370465.1 uncultured bacterium
TTCACAATATTCATCAAATCTTTTTTTAATATCACTTGATATCCTTATACCAACAGGTTTGCTTTCTATGATGCTTTTCATCTTTCTACTCCTGTTTTAAATATGTTCATCTTTAATTACATATGATATCATATGATATCAAAATTTCAATAGCGGGAATAGTTTGATCAGCACATTACCCTTCGATAATTTACTGATCTTCCTCAACTTTTTGCAGCGGGGCAAAGCTTACAAGAAGATGTTTGAGGCCGACACTGGTAAAGTTTACATCAAGCTCTATGTCATCACTGAGCTTTTTTACATTAAGCACCTGTCCCCTTTCCCACATCTTATGCTCTACAAAATCCCCTATTCTGTAATCTACTTTAAGTTTTTCCCCGTCTTTTTCAGGAGCAGATGCTGAAAAAAGCCTTTTTGCCGCTGTCCTGCTCTCATCGATGATAAGGTCTCCGGGTATTTCTCCGAGGAACCTTGACACAGCCATGAAGCTTGACTCTCCATATATTCTATGGGATAGCGAATATGTCATATATACTTTTTCCATGGCGCGGGTAATACCCACATAACAGAGCCTTCTTTCTTCCTCCAATTCCTCGGGACTGTTCATGCTCCGGGAATGTGGGAAGATGCCTTCTTCCATGCCGATCATAAATACTATGGGAAATTCCAGTCCCTTGGCATTATGAAGCGTCATGAGCACTATAAAATCTGAAGACTCGTCAAGATTATCAAGATCAGTCAGAAGCGAGACTTCTTCAAGAAAATCATCAAGCCCTGAAAGGATCGAACCGGAGCCTGTATCCTGCGATGCCGCACTGGTAAAAGACGCCTTTTCTTCAAATTCCTTTGTCACAGTAAGAAGTTCCCTTAAATTTTCTATGCGGTTCATTGATTCTATTGTATCCTGCTCCTCGAGCTCCTTCAGGTATCCTGTTTTTTCCCAGATCTTCTCAATCAGTTTATCTGCTGGATTTCCAATGGCATAGTCCCTGAAACCGGCCATCAGGGATATAAAGTCATTTATCCTTGCCTTCACAGTATTTGAAAGTGAATGGACCCCGTCGATCTGATAAAAAGCTTCACAGAATGTCATATTATTTCTCTGTGCATATTTTTCTATATTAGTTATTGTAGTCTTTCCGATCTTCCGCCTCGGTACATTTATTATCCTCAAGAGGCTCACTACATCTTTGGGATTTGATACAAGCTTCATATATGCCAGCATATCCTTTATCTCCATGCGGTCATAAAACCTCAGGCCACCGAATATCTTATATGGGATATTCTGCCTTATAAGCTGTTCCTCGACTGCTCTTGACTGGGCATTTGTCCGGTAGAATATTGCGAAATCACGGTACTTTTTATTTTTCTTATTTATATGTTCCCTGATCTTAGTGATCACAAAATTCACTTCGATCTTCTCATCGCTAGCAGTATATCTGGAGATGGGTTCGCCTTTTACATTTTCTGTCCATAGTTTTTTCGGCTTCCGGTTTTCATTATTTATTATCACCGCATTGGCTGCATCCAGTATATTATGGGTCGATCTGTAGTTCTGCTCAAGCTTGATAACCGATGCATCGTCAAACCGCTGATCAAATTCTGTGATATTAGTGATCTTTGCACCCCTCCAGCTATAGATGCTCTGATCATCATCACCCACAACACATATCCTCCTGTGGCCGCTTCCAAGAAGCATTACTATCTCGTTCTGCGCCATATTTGTATCCTGAAACTCATCTACGAGAAGATACTGGAATTTTTCCTGATATTTCTTTTTTATGTCTGGAAACTGGTTTAAAATATCCACCGTAAATACCAGCAGATCGTCAAAGTCCAGCGCATTGGCCTTGAGCAGCCTTTCCTGATAGGAAGAATATACTTTTGCAACAAGCTTCTTAAAATAATCAAAAGCCTTGCTTTTAAATGTCTCAAAATCTATAAGATGGTTCTTAGCATCGCTTATTACTGATTTGATCATACGCGGGGGAAATTTCTTTATATCGATATCCATTTCCCTTATTATGCGGCTGATGAGCTTTATAGAATCATCCTCATCATATATTACATAATTTCTGGACATACCGAGATTATGTATCTCAGAACGCAGAAAGCGTGCACAAAATGAATGGAAAGTCGATACCCACATATGTTCTCCGATCCTCCCCACCAGTTCTATTACCCTTTTCTTCATCTCTTTAGCAGCTTTATTGGTAAAAGTGATGGCAAGGATACTGAATGGATCGACATTCTTATCTTTAATAAGATAGGCTATGCGGTAGGTCAATACCCTGGTCTTTCCGCTTCCTGCACCGGCTATGACAAGAAGGGGGCCTTCGGTATTTTTTACTGCTTTTACCTGTTGTGGATTGAGATATTTTTCTACTTCCAAAATATGATTTTCTACCTGACTTTTTTACCGATGACTGAAGCTATGGCTTTGACCTGCTTTAAAAGCTCAGTCATTTCTCTGGGATCCAGGGACTGCTGGCCGTCGCAGAGAGCCTTTGCAGGATCATTATGTGTCTCTACGATAAGTCCGTCCGCACCGGCAGCAATAGCAGCCCTGCTCATCGGAGTCACAAGATCGCTCTGTCCCATTGCATGCGACGGATCTATAATTATAGGCAGCTTGCTTAACTTCCTGATCACCGGAACTGCCGAAAGATCAAGAGTGAATCTGGTATTTGTATCGAATGTCCTGATCCCCCTTTCGCACAATATTACATCCACTTCGCCTTTAAGGTTTAAATACTCTGCCGCAAGGAGCCATTCCTTTATGGTGGATGCCCATCCCCTTTTCAATATGACTGCCTTTTTTTTATCAAAAGCAATCTCACCAACTTTTTTAAGCAGTGCAAAATTCGACATATTCCTTGTCCCTATCTGGAGTACGTCGGCATATTCAGCTACAATACCGGCATTTACCGTATCCGTTACTTCAGTAACTGTCTTAAGATCATATTTATCTCCGACTTTTTTTAGAAACTCCAGCCCTTTTTCTTCAAGGCCCTGAAAGCTATAGGGAGATGTCCTTGGCTTGAATGCCCCTCCGCGCATATATAAAAGACCGAGGCTGCTGACGACTTTTGCAGTCTCATCAAGCTGCTTCCAGCTCTCAATTGCACACGGTCCCGCAATAATGGTAATATGTCCTTTTTTTATAAGATTATTAATCTTATCATCAGTCATAATAGTTCCCTTTTAAAATAAGTGATTAGAAATTATATTAAGAGATTATGAGTTTAAAGAGTCTCATCTTTTTCGAGGATCTGAACATTCCTGAGTATGCTCTCAAAAATCTGAATTATATTATCCCGGTAAAGGGGGCCCTTGCTATATCTCGCTATATTCTCAACAAGCTCTTCTTCCCTGCGTGCATCATAAAGAGGCACATCTTCTTTTTGTTTGAGTTTCTTCACCTTCATAACTATTTCGGCTCTTTCGTTTAAAAGGTCCACAAGCTTATGGTCTATATCATTTATCTGATTTCTGTAGCTTTGAAGTTTTTTCTTAAAATCATTTCCCATATTCACTCCTTTATATGCAAATCATTAAAGGGCCCGGACCCTTTAATATATATTTACTTTTTCATAATTATAATACTATGTTCATTCTTCGACTGCCGGGCAGTTTATCACTCCCATTCAATGGTGCTGGGAGGCTTGGAACTTATATCATATACTACCCTGTTGACCCCGTCTACCTCATTTATAATACGGCCCGACATCCTTTCAAGAACGCTGTAAGGCAGCCTTACCCAATCAGCAGTCATGGCATCAATGCTTGAGACTGCCCTTATGGCTATTGGATAGGCATAGGTCCTTTCATCCCCCATCACCCCTACGCTTTTTATAGACGGAAGTATAGCAAAAGACTGCCATATTTTTTTATACAGTCCTGCCCGTTTTATCTCATCTATTACTATATCATCGGCATCCTGCAGTATCTTTATCTTTTCTCTGGTAACTTCGCCGATTATCCTTATCGCCAGTCCCGGACCCGGGAACGGCTGGCGCCATACTATCTCATCCGAAAGGCCGAGTTCAATACCGAGTTTCCTTATCTCATCCTTAAAGAGAAGGCGGAGAGGTTCAATGAGCTTTAACTTCATATCCCCGGGGAGCCCTCCTACATTATGGTGAGATTTTATTTTAGCTGCATCCCCTGTCCCGCTTTCTATGACATCAGAATACAGTGTGCCCTGGACCAGATAGTCCGCATTCTTGATCTTTGAAGCTTCTTCTTCAAAGATCCTTATAAATTCCTCACCTATGATCTTGCGCTTTTCTTCAGGATCTGTCACACTTTTAAGCCTTTTTAAAAACCTGTCTTCAGCATTTATATGTATAAGGTTCATCCTAAAATTTTTCTTGAAAGTCTCTACTACCTGTTTTGCTTCATCTTTCCTTAAAAGACCGTGGTCCACAAAAATACAGGTAAGCCTGTCACCCACAGCGCGGTGTACAAGCAATGCTGCAACAGATGAATCCACGCCGCCGCTAAGTCCGCATATCACCTTTCCTTTGCCGACCAGCCCTATAATCTTCTTTGTTTCACTTTCTATAATAGAGACCATTGTCCAGTTAGGGCTGCAATCACAGATATTAAATAAAAAATTCCTGAGTATATCCATTCCTGATGGCGTATGTATGACTTCAGGATGAAATTGGATACCAAAGAATTTTTTACCGGGATGTTCTATTCCTGCAGCCGCCAGATTAGGTGTTGAAGCGATTGTCCTGAATCCTTCAGGTATCTGGCCAACACTATCTTTATGACTCATCCAACAGATCTCTTTTGATTTAAGACCCTCGAAAAGAGGTGACTTCGGGTCAATATTTATCTCCGTCTTGCCGTATTCATTGCTTCCTGTCCTGCTTATTATGCCTCCGCATAATTTGGCCATAAGCTGCATCCCGTAGCATATTCCAAGTATTGGTATGCCGAGAGAGAGAAATTTTTTATCTACAACCGGTATTTTATCGCCATTGGAGACTATGCTATACGGCGAGCCTGAAAAGATAAGTCCATCTGGTTTTCTTTTCCTTATCTCTTCAATATCGGTATCATATGGTATAAGCTCCGAGAAAACACGCAGTTCTCTCACGCGCCTTGCAATAAGCTGGCTGTATTGTCCCCCAAAGTCTATGACCAGTATACTTTCCATGTCAGGCACCCATGCCTACTCTCTGCTGCTGCTGCTGAAGCTTTCCTTCAGTTTTAATAGATGGTGCGACCATGACCTCGGTCCTCTGGAAATCCTTTATGCTCTCATATCCGCAGGTAGCCATCGATGTCCTCAGGGCACCGCACAGGTTCAGCGTCCCGTCATTTTCAAATGCAGGACCGACGAGTATCTCTTTGAGGCTGCCCACTACATCTGTCTTTATCCTGGTACCCCTTGGAAGGTCTGGATGAAATGTAGCCATCCCCCAGTGATATCCTTTACCCGGCGCTTCTTCTGCCCGTGATAGAGGTGAGCCTATCATCACCATATCGGCCCCGCAGGCAATAGCCTTTGAAATATCCCCGCCTGTTCTCATTCCTCCATCTGCGATGACCAATGAATAATTCCCCGTTTCTTCCAGATTCCTCATCCTCGCAGCTGACGCATCGGCAATAGCTGTCGCCTGAGGAACACCTATGCCCAATACCTGTCTGGTCGTACATGCGGCACCTGGCCCCACACCTACCAGCACCCCTTTTGCGCCCGTTCTCATCAGGTGAAGAGCGGATGAATAGGAGGCGCATCCCCCGACTATGACCGGCACGGGACATTCAGGTATGAATCTTTTAAGGTCAAGGGGTTCACTGGTCTTGCTCACATGCTCGGCGCTGACAACTGTACCCTGTATCACAAGTATATCCAGTCCGGCATCGATTGCCGCACTATAATATTTTTCTACTTTCTGCGGGGTAAGAGATGCACATACAATATCACAATTCTTCTTCAGTTCGGATACCCTTTTTATAACAAGTTCTTTCTTTACTGGTTCACTATATATCTTCTGCATCTTTGCTGTAGCTTCTTCAGCTGAAAAACCTGCAATATTTTCGAGTACCTCTCCGGCATTATCATACCTTGTCTGTATTCCCTCCAGATTAAGTACCGCCAGTCCTCCGAGCCTTCTCATCTCAATAGCCATTGCGACATCCACGACTCCATCCATAGCAGAAGCCAGAACGGGCAGGTCAAGTTTGAATCTATCCAGCATCGCAGAAATATCAATGTCTTCAGGATCCCTTGTCCTTCTTGAAGGAACTATTGTTATTTCATCAAAACTATAGGCTCTTCTCCCTGATTTCCCCTGACCTATTTCAATCTCCATTTATGCCCCTTTCCCTTTAATTTTTTTCTCTTCACCCCTGATAAGTCTTTTTATATTCTCCCGGTGGCTTATAAAAACAAGCAGCCCCAAAAAAATAGTCGTCGCAACAATAGCCAATGGATACCCGGTAAAATAAAATGAAATAGGGGTGGCTATAGCTGCTATAAGAGAACCCAGCGATACTATTCTTGAAATCGCAAAGACGATCCCCCAGGTCCCCAGAATAATAAATATTGGAAGTATCCTCAACCATACAGGGTTTGAAACAAAAGGCAGGGCACAGATCCCAATTATCACTCCGAGAGAAGCAGCTATGGCCTTACCTCCCTTAAATTTAATATATATGGGAAAAATATGCCCGAGTACCGCAGCAACTGATACTATAGCAACCAAAACCAGATCTGATGGATAAACAAGATATGATATGATAACCGGAAGAAATCCTTTTATGACATCAGCAAATATGGTCAGTATTCCCCATGAGGTTCCAATAGTCCTTATAATATTGGTACCCCCGACATTGCCGCTTCCATATTTCCTTATATCGTCCCCTCTTTTTATCTTAAAAAGTATATAAGCTGTTGGGATAGAACTTATTAAATATGCAAGTAAGACAATTAAAATTTTAAATAGTATAGCTATACCCATAAATATTTTTTCTGATATAAGAATATCAGTAAAGTCCGCCTTAATATCCGTAGCCTGAAAGGAAACTGTCTTTCGATTATAAGAATAATAGAAACTGATTATAAACTCTAAAAGCTTTTACTTCAATCCAAAAATACAGTAAAGAAAATATTACTATAAGTTATTGATTTATTCAATTTGAGAGGGCCAGGAATTAAGAAAAATATGGGTCCGGGCGCATAAAAATGAGCCGGCTTGAATAAGCCGGCTCTAATCTATAGAATTATGACATTTTCCTGATAAGTATCAGTCACTATCTATTACATTCCAGGCATTCCGCCCATTCCGCCCATTCCGCCCATTCCGCCTCCTGGCGGCATTGCAGGCATGCCCTTTTCTTTTTCAGGCTTGTCAGCAATTATTACTTCTGTAGTCAGAAGCAGTGCAGCAACGGAAGCTGCGTTCTGGAGCGCGCTTCTTGTTACTTTAGCAGGATCGATTATACCTGCATCAATCATATTTACATATTCACCAATGGAAGCATCAAGACCTTCGCCCTGGGGAAGTAACTTCACTTTCTCTACGACTACAGAGCCTTCGAGCCCGGCATTTTCAGAGATCTGTCGGATAGGTGCTTCCAGAGCCCTGGCTACTATAGCTGCACCTGTCTTCTCATCACCCTCAAACTTATTGAGATCTATCTTACTACTAGCATTGATAAGAACAACTCCGCCTCCCGATACTATTCCTTCTTCAATAGCTGCCTTCGTAGCGGAAAGTGCATCTTCTATTCTGTGTTTCTTCTCTTTTAATTCGACTTCGGTTGCTGCGCCTACCCTGATAATAGCAACTCCTCCGGAAAGCTTAGCGAGCCTTTCCTGAAGTTTTTCCTTATCAAAGTCAGAATCGCTCTGCTCTATTTCATTTTTTATCTGCTTTATTCTTCCCTTGATAGAATCGATTGTTCCTTTGCCTTCGACAATAGTGGTATTTTCCTTGTCGACTATCACCTGTCGGGCCGAACCCAGCATATCCAGGGTTACATTTTCAAGCTTTATGCCTATTTCTTCAGATATAACCTTACCTTTAGTTACAATAGCTATATCCTCAAGCATTGATTTTCTTCTATCTCCAAAACCCGGAGCTTTTACTGCTACAGTATTTAGCGTTCCTCTCAGCTTATTAACTACTATCGTAGCCAGTGCCTCACCTTCAACATCTTCTGCAATTATCAGTAGAGGCTTGCCAGACTGCTGTATTTTTTCCAGTACAGGCACCAGGTCGCCTATTGCAGTCATCTTTTGATTTGCTATCAGGATATATGGATCATTTAAAATTGCTTCCATCCTTTCGGCATCAGTTACCATGTATGGAGAGAGATAACCTTTATCAAATTGAAGACCTTCTACAAGCTCGATCTCGATTCCGAATTTATTTGATTCTTCAACAGTTATGACCCCGTCTTTTCCGACCTTGTCCATTGCATCTGCTATAGTATGCCCTATCTTTTCATCAGCAGCAGATACAGCAGCTACTTCTGCTATTTTCTTCTTGTCTGTTGAGATATCGGTACTCAGTTTGCCTATTTCTGCTACTACTGCTTCAACAGCTGTTTCGATCCCTTTCTTAAGCTGCAGGGGACTGGCTCCTGCTGCGACATTTCTGAGACCTTCTTTTACCATTGCCTGAGCAAGAATGGTTGCTGTAGTGGTACCGTCGCCAGCTACATCATTTGTCTTTGTGGCGACTTCTTTAAGAAGCTGTACGCCTGAATTTTCAAAAGGATCTTCTACTTCGATCTCTCTTGCTATGGTCACCCCATCATTTGTGATGGTGGGAGCACCATATTTTTTCTCTAAAACTACATTTCTACCTTTAGGACCCAGTGTGACCCTTACAGCATCAGCGATAATATTAACGCCTCGCTCTAATGCCCTTCTGGCGACCTCATCATATTTAAGTTCTTTTGCCATAACTATAAACCTCCTTTAATTTTAGTTACTCGACAATTGCTAATACGTCGCTCTCTTTGATAATAAGATGTTCTTTCCCGTCGATCTTTACTTCAGTACCTGAGTACTTGGAGTATAGAACAGCATCTCCTTTTTTTACTTCCATAGCGATAACTTTACCGCTATCATCTTTGGCCCCTGATCCGGTAGCGATAACTTTGCCCTCCTGGGGTTTTTCTTTTGCGGAATCTGGAAGTACGATCCCTGATTTGGTTTTCTCTTCGCTAGGTTTTGGCAAAACAAGTAATCTGTCGCCAAGTGGTCTGTATCCCATTATTTACCTCCTTAAAGATACACATTTACATAAATATGCTAATTTTAATTAGCACTCTAGTCCTATGACTGCTTACTTTTAGTAGTTTAATACAATAGAATTAAAAAAGCAAGGTATTATTAAAAAAAATTTTATAACATTAAGTAGAATAATTTTTCACTTTAAATGAAAAATTATTTAATAGTTTTAAAAATCACTTCTCGAATAGACATCGATTTTCAGATCATTAATAAGTCCTTTTTTAAATCTATGATATCCAAGACATCCAACCATGGCTGCATTATCCATGCAAAGATAGAGCGGCGGAATATACACAGTTATATCATTCTCTTTTCCAATCTTTAGAAATTCTTTCCTCAGTCTGCTGTTTGCGGCCACTCCCCCGCTAATAAAGACCCTGTCTATGCCAAACTTTTTGGCTGCTCCAATAGTCTTATGGGTAAGCACATCCACTATGGCTCTTTGAAAACCCGCCACGAGATGGGGTATATTGCTTTCAGCCATAAGACTCTTATCCTTCTTTGTCCTGTATATAAGGGCTGTCTTTAGACCGCTAAAACTAAAATTAAAATCTCCGCTTTCCATCATGGGCCGGGGGAATTCTATTAAGTCTTCATCACCGTCTGCCGCAAGCCTGTCGATCACCGGACCTCCGGGATAACCCAGGTTTAGATATCTTGCGATCTTATCAAAAGCTTCTCCAGCTGCATCGTCAACTGTATGCCCGACTTTTTTGATATTCCATCCCTCATCCACAAGATAAAGGCTCGAATGGCCGCCCGAGACTATAAGTCCCAGAAAACCGCCTGATGTCTTTGGATTTTCAAGCAGGTTTGAATAAAGGTGGGCCTCAAGGTGATTTACTGCTATAAGCGGTATTCCAGCTGCATAGCTGATTGCTTTTGCCGCTCCCACCCCCACAAGAAGCGACCCTATGAGCCCGGGCCTGTTTGTGACGCTTATGGCATCAATAGCATCCAATCCGATACCTGCTTTTTCAAGAGCTTCCATTATTACTATATCGATCATCTCAATATGCCTGCGCGACGCTACCTCCGGCACTACTCCGCCATATTTTCTGTGTATCTCATTCTGGGAAGAGACTATATTAGAAAGTATCTCCCTGCCATTTACAACTACAGCTGCACAGGTATCATCGCATGATGATTCGATGCCAAGAACATATATATCTTTTTTATCTTTCATTTCCTATTGATCAGACTATTTTCCAAAAGGTATAAATTCCCTCACATATACCGGATTTATTTTTTCCGGCATATCTTTGCTGCTGCTACAATAATTCACACATAGATCCAGAGATTCCGGTACGGGAAATGCATTATTTTTATCAAGTAAATATCTCTTGCTGCCTGCTGTAAATGCTGAAAATTTTTCTCCATAGCTTTCTATGCCATTTCCTCCAAAGATTATCCTTGTATCTGCTCCAGCATTGATTTTTTTCATATTAATTAATAGATCGTCAAAAAAATCATCTGCGCTCACAAGATGCCTGCCGCTTATCCTGCTTATTTTATATGACTTCCTGCCTATAACAATGTTTGCAATAATATTATCATCCTCACCGCCACCGCCGGCAACACTATATAAGCAATAGTATAGTTCCCCTTTTCTGACATCGAGACAGGGAGCAATGATCACCTGAATATTTGAACCAATATTGCTGTTTATATAGTCTGGATTGAAAAAAGCTATGCCGGATGCAAAAATATCCAGGGCATTTATACCATATACGGGTTTATTCAGGACCCAGCCCAGAGTCTTGATTATGCTTATTCCTATTCTTGTACCTGTGAAGTCTCCCGGTCCCATATTTACTCCAAGAGCATCTATTTCCCTGATACTCATCCGGGCCCTCTCAAGGGCATCGTCTATATCGCTCATTATCATTTCCATATAATTCCGGTCCGACCCTCTGGAGACTTTTGAGATCACCTTCCCGTCACTGCTTATTATTACAGATAATTTTTTTGTTGTACTATCTATGCTTAATATATGCATATTTAAAAAGTACCCTGTTCTTTTTCTATTATCTTTTTAAACTTTCTAAGCTTATTGTCCCAATAAGGACAGCTGCTTTTAAATACTATCTTTCTTTTATTTATACCATCATCATCTACCTGATATTTAAAATCCAGCACAAGGTAGTCCCTATCAATAAAATCTCTGACCTTTTCTCCCCATTCAATACACACAATATTGGAATCATCGTAAATATATTCGTCGATACCTATGTTTTCAAATTCATTTATACCATCCAGGCGGTAGAGATCAATATGTACCAGCTTTAATTTTCCGGCCCTGTATTCATTAAGTATGATAAAGCTGGGACTTGAAATATCATCTGCTATATCAAGACCCCCGGCCAATCCAGAGATGAAAGTAGTCTTTCCCCCTCCAAGCTCTCCTGAGAATAATAATATATCCCCACCTATTATAGCTTCAGACAGCACCCTTCCAATTTTTGATGTGTGGCCGGGCGATATTGATAAGATCTCTATCTGCATCTTAAAATAGTCCTAACTGTCGGATATCTTCTTCGTCTTTCCCGGAACCGGCTGTTTTTTCATCTATCTGTTTTTGTGGACCGTCTGCCGGCGGTTCTACACTGTCATCTGAATCCATGAGACTCTTTATTTTGTTAAAATCACTTCTAAGTATTTCCATCCTTGAGGGATTATATAATACTGCAGCAGGGTGATTGATAGGTAAGATTATCCTTCCATCTTTTTTGAAGACCTTCCCCCTTAATCCCGTGATCCCTTCCCTGGTATCAAGGATAAGCTGTGTAGAGTGTCTCCCCAATGTACAGATTATTTTGGGGTCTATTATTTCTATCTGCTTAAACAGATACTCCTTGCAAGTATTGATCTCCTCTGTTTGCGGATCCCTATTCCCCGGGGGTCTGCATTTAAGCACATTTGCAATGAAGACATCTTTTCTCGTCATTTCGATTGATTCAAGCAGCTCGTCGAGTATGCTGCCTGCACGGCCCACAAATGGAATCCCCTGAAGATCTTCATTCTTTCCGGGAGCCTCGCCGACAAACATTATTTCCGCATAAGCGCTGCCGCCTCCAAAAACAAATCTATTCCGGCTGCTGTGAAGACCGCATTCCCTGCAGTCCCTTATCTTTAGAAAAAAACTTTTTAATCTTTCCCTTTTATCTTCCATAAAATTTTATCCTATCAAATATTAACACTGAGTTTAAAGATAATAATAGTAATTTATATAGCTATTATCAAGAGTTTAAATATATCTTTCAGTATAAATAAGAACACCTTTATATTTACAATACATCCTTTTTTATTTATTATTTAACCTGATACCAACTATAGGTGAAAGAGGAAAGATGAGAATAAGATCAATATTATTGACACTAACAGTAATTGTATTATCCATATTCCTTATTGGCTGTTCCCAGGAACCTGTATCAATTGAATCTATCATTATAAGCCGCGACATAGGAGAAGATTTTATCCCGATAGATCCCACAGATGAATTCGCCTCAGGGACCTCTATCATTTATATTTCTGTCAAAGTAAAAAATATGACCCCGGAAGACAAACTTACTTTAGCATGGAACTACCTGGAAACAGGAGTTGAAATAAGTGTCACTGATTTATTTCTGGATAAAAAGGGTTCCGGTTTTCAGTGTTTTCCTCTTAAGTATGCTCAGGGTTTTCCAAGCGGAAACTATAATGCACTCGTATACCTGAATGATGAATTATATGAGACAGTGGAATTTTTGGTCAGGTAAAGAGAATCCTGTATTATGGATTACTGGTGGGGCGGCGTATCCCACATACCTTTACTACTGTCAAAGACAGCGTAACAGTTGTCTTACCTGCTCTTCAATAATCCAATACTACTTTAGTTACAAGCTGATATTCTTCAATCTCTCAATTTCACCCTTAATTTCTTCAATAATTTCTTTGTTTTTAATAACTTTTTTATCACCCGTCCGAGCCGAGAAAATTACAAAAACTCTTCCGACATATTTTTTTTCAAAATCTTGAAAACTTGCACTCATTCTTTCTGTAATTTTGTAATTAGCAAAGTTTGCATTTGCTGTTATCGGCTTTATTTGAATTCCAAAAGCTTTGTCTCCAACTTTACCAAGATAATCAATA
>CBDUUS010000013.1:0-13304 GCA_965370465.1 uncultured bacterium
GCAGATCGACCCAGAACCGAGCAAGCATTTCAAGCGGTGTTTTCCCGAGAAGGGTTCAACATTAAAAGAGTGCCAGACGAATATGCAGGCGGGAAGTGGAGGTTGAGTTATCAGAGCTTCAATGGGCAATCAGGTAATCTTGAGGTTGATCTTAATTTCATGTTCAGGCAGCCACTCTGGGATATTCGTTTCACTGATTCACATCCGCTCGGGAATTTTCAGGCCAGGAGCATTCCCGTTCTTGATTTGCATGAATTGGCCGCCGGCAAGCTTGCTGCACTGCTGGCACGCAGACAAGCAAGGGATCTGTTCGACTCTCACCGGATTCTCAAAATGGATGATCTCGAACGTAACAGGCTCCGCATAGCATTTGTAGTTTATGGCGGGATGAATCGGAAGGACTGGCGGACGGTCTCAATCAAAGAAGTGGATTTTGATACAGCGGAATTGGAGAGGCAACTAATTCCCGCTCTTCATATTCGTACAATACAGGAGAAAGACTCACCAGTGAAATACGGAACAAAACTTGTGGGAGAGTGTAGGAAAGCCCTGTCCATAGTGCTGCCATTCACGGATGCTGAACGGAAATTCCTGGATCTGCTGCTCGACAATGGGGAAATCGATTCTACGATGTTAACCACCGATACAACACTCCAGGAATGTATCCAAAGACAACCGCTCCTCGAATGGAAAGCCCTTAATGTCCGGAGACACAAAGGATTGTCCTAATGGAGCCTATGCTATATTTTAATGTGAAATATTCTCGGGGTTTCTGGTAAAATAGCATTATAGAAAATAATGGTCCTAAAGCGGAAAAGCTGGAATCAATATCTGACCGGGGAGAAGAAATAAAAGAATTAAGCATAATCATAGTAGCATACAATAGTCTCGGATATCTCAGGGAATGTCTTGATTCCATATACTCCAATCCTCCTGAAAAAGATTTTGATATTATTGTTGTCGATAATGCTTCTTCTGACGGTACCGGCAGATATATCAGGAAAGACCATCCTGATGTGATCCTTATAAGCAATAAGAAAAACAAAGGCTTTGCCGCAGCAAGCAATCAGGCAATAATCGCCACAGATTCCAGGCATGTACTCCTTATAAACAGCGACTGCGAAGTCTTTAAAGGATCCATCGAAAGACTTATGGATTATTTTGAAAGGACCCCGAAAGCTGCTGTAGCCGGACCTAAGATACTTAATAGTGATGGGTCCATACAGTATTCATGCCGAAGGTTCCCATCTTTTTTTGGTGCAGCGGCCCATACTATACTGACCCATATATATCCAAATAATCCTGTCTCTAAAAGGTACAAGCTTGTAGAATATTATTCCTGTAGCAGGATAACATAATTAACTTTCCCGCTCTTCCTTTTCCCATAAACTTTTTAGATCTCTCTTTCCATGAATAAGAGCTATTATTACAATGCGAGTTTCTTCAATACTATAAATAAGACGATATTCTCTTACAAAGAGTTCACGAAGGTCAAAATTCCGAAGTTCGGGAACAATACGTCCTCTCTCAGACAGCTCATTGAGTGAATGGCTTGCATCGCGGATTTCCTGCACAACTGCTGCTGCATAATAGTCAGAATCTCTTGCAATATATTCCGCAAGTTCTTCAAGGTCAGCAGAAGCTTCATATGTCCAAATTACTTTTCGAGCCACCTTGCCATCTTCTTCTCAACTTCTTCCTGAGTATAAACACGTCCCTCTTCCACATCTTTTAAGCCCTGCTCAATTTTTTGAAGAACATATAAATGATACTGTATATCTTCCAATGAGCAATCATCTGGTAACCGTGTTAGAAGTCTGCTAACCTCACGCTTTGTTGTCTTCATATAAATTCCCTTTCTTAATGATACTATCATAACAGATTATACTAATTTTACTGTAGTTTTTAGATAAAAAAAATTCTTTGATGAAAAGCGGATTTAAAATCAAACCATATTTTACCATGAAATATTCTTCATATTTCTGGTAAAATAGCATTATAGAAAATAATGGTCCTAAAGCGGAAAAGCTGGAATCAATATCTGACCGGGGAGAAGAAATAAAAGAATTAAGCATAATCATAGTAGCATACAATAGTCTCGGATATCTCAGGGAATGTCTTGATTCCATATACTCCAATCCTCCTGAAAAAGATTTTGATATTATTGTTGTCGATAATGCTTCTTCTGACGGTACCGGCAGATATATCAGGAAAGACCATCCTGATGTGATCCTTATAAGCAATAAGAAAAACAAAGGCTTTGCCGCAGCAAGCAATCAGGCAATAATCGCCACAGATTCCAGGCATGTACTCCTTATAAACAGCGACTGCGAAGTCTTTAAAGGATCCATCGAAAGACTTATGGATTATTTTGAAAGGACCCCGAAAGCTGCTGTAGCCGGACCTAAGATACTTAATAGTGATGGGTCCATACAGTATTCATGCCGAAGGTTCCCATCTTTTTTTGGTGCAGCGGCCCATACTATACTGACCCATATATATCCAAATAATCCTGTCTCTAAAAGGTACAAGCTTGTAGATGTCAGCAGGGAGGATCCTTTTTCTGTAGACTGGGTCTCTGGCTCCTGTATGATGATAAGAAGAAGCGCGCTGGAAGATACCGGGCTCCTGGATGAGAATTATTTTATGTATGTAGAGGATATTGATATGTGCTACCGGATGTGGCAGAAGGGATGGGAGGTCCATTATATGCCCCATTCAGAGGTCCTTCATCATATCGGGGGAAGCAGCCGGAAACCGGAAAACAAAAGCGGCGGGAACAGGACCAGCCGCAGGGCAGCGGCCAGGGCGAGCTATAGGATGCAGAGAAGCGTCTTTTATTTCTTCTGGAAGAATTACAGGAAGAGTTTCAGGGTGCTTCTTATCCCCTTTATTATTGCAGTACTGGGGCTCAGATTGGCAATAGCAGTATTAAAAAGTTTATTAAAAAGATAAAAATGAAAGTTTATTTTAGAATTTGTTTTTTATAATATGATTTTATATTAAAATAGTTTTAAAAAGAAAACCGTAGGAGAGAAATCTAATTTGAGGATATTGATAACCGGACATTCGGGATTTGCCGGAAAGCATCTTATAGAATACCTGTCCAGGGATAAAAACCATGTTTTTTTAGGGGTCGACCTTAAAAAATGCAGTACCGCACCAGATATCGGAGATTTGGAACTCATCGAGCAGAGAGCCGACCTTACTGACAGAAAGGAAGCCGCGGAAATAATAAGAAAGTTTAAGCCGGATCAGATATATCATCTCGCCGCCCAGAGCTCAGTGAGCCGTTCATGGAAGGATCCTGTCGGTACTTTCAGATCAAATGTATTTGGCGGCATCAATCTTCTGGAGAGCATAAGGGAGATAAGTCCCGGGACCGGCATGCTTGTCATCTGCACCGCAGAAGAATACGGGGAGATCAAAGACGGCCGCGCAATAATCGAGAGTGATAAGATATATCCTGAAAACCCTTATGCGGTCAGCAAGTCTGCAATGGATTTTATCTCGACTATGTACCACAGAGCCTATGGTCTTAATATAATAGTCGCCAGGTCCTTTAACCACATAGGTCCGGGGCAGTCGGAGGGCTTTGTATGTTCTGATTTTGCAAGACAGATAGCACTTATTGAAGCGGGACGGCAGGAACCTGTGATCAATGTGGGAAATCTTGGATCAAGCAGGGATTTTCTGGATGTCAGGGATGTTATAAGGGCTTACTGGCATATAATGAACAGGGGGAAGCCAGGAGAGGTATACAATATATGTTCAGGAAAAGCTGTGAAGATATCAGCTTTGCTTGATATGCTCATATCTTTAAGTTCAACCGGAGATATAGAAGTCAGGGTGGATAAGGATAAATCCAGGCCCATTGATATAGCGGAAATATTCGGAGATAATAGCAAGCTTGTATCTACAACCGGATGGCAGCCGGAATATACATTGAAAACATCACTGAGCGATACGCTTGACTGGTGGCGTGAAAAGATAAATATCCGGAAAGGAAATCAAAGATGAAGGCAGTGATACTTGTAGGAGGCCGCGGTACAAGGCTAAGACCCGTGACATGTTTGAACCCAAAGCCGATGCTGCCGCTGATGAACCGGCCCTTTATGTATAGTTTTGTATCCTGGCTGAAATCACATGGACTTACAGACATCATATTTTCTACATGCTATCTGCCGGAAATATTCAATGATTATTTTAGCGATGGAGAAAGATTTGGGCTGGAGCTGACCTATGTCACGGAAAGATCTCCGCTGGGAACATGCGGTGCCGTAAAAAATGTGGAGGGCCATCTTGACGGAGAACCATTTATGGTCCTTAACGGAGATATACTGACATCCCTTGACCTTACAGAAATGAAAAAGTTCCACAGGGAAAAGGGTGCAGATATAACCATTTCCCTTACACCGGTCGAGGACCCTACCGCATATGGGCTCGTTCCAATAGATGGCGATGGCCGTGTAAAGGAATTTCTGGAAAAACCCGGCATGGATCAGGTGGTCACCAACCTTATAAATGCCGGCACATATGTGGTCGAGCCGCATATGCTGGATCTGGCGCCTGATGGGGAGAAGTATTCTTTTGAGAGGGACCTTTTTCCGCAGGCACTTGAAAAGGGGTATAAAATATACGGCTATGTCTCAAATGCTTATTGGCTGGATGTCGGGACCCCGGAGAAATACCTTGCGGCCCACCATGATATAGCACTGGGAAAAATAAAGTACCAGTACCCATATCCGGAGCTAAGGGATGAGATTTTTCTTGGAAAAGATATAAAGTATTCAGATAAGAATTTTAAATCAGGTCCGGTCGTGATAGGGGACGGCACGGTCATTGAGCCCGGAGCCAGCATACTTCCGCTGACAGTAATAGGAAATAATTGCCGGATAAGTACCGGAGCCATGATATCCGGAGCAGTCATTTTTGATAATTGCACTATTGGGAAGAATTGCCATATCACAGATTCAATAATATCCCATAATGTAAGGACCGGGGAAAATGTCGGTATTAGCGGATTATCGGTCATAGGGGATAATACAGTGATACAGAAGGATAATATGCTTGCCAATGGGATAAAGGTAAATATAAATTCTGCAATAGAGGAAGGGCAGATAAGATTTTAGATAGTATTAATAATATTTTCAGGAAATTATAAAGCAAGGAGGGTATTTTGAGAGCTCTTATAACCGGAATAACCGGACAGGATGGATCATATCTCGCTGATCTTTTGCTTGAAAAAGGCTATGAGGTCTATGGGATGGTCAGAAGGTCCTCTGTGGAGAATTTCGATAGGATAGAACATATCAGGGACAGGCTGAAATTTGTACAGGCTGACCTTCTGGACCAGCTTTCCATAATAGATGCCCTCAAGGAATCAAAACCCGATGAGATATATAATCTTGGCGCGATGTCCTTTGTCCCGACTTCATGGAAGCAGCCGGTGTATACGGGCCAGTGCACGGGAATCGGTGTGACAAGAATGCTTGAAGCCATAAGGCATATGGACAGGAAAATAAGGTTTTATCAGGCATCCAGCTCAGAGATGTTTGGCAAGGTAAGGGAGGTACCCCAGAAAGAGACCACTCCTTTTTACCCGAGGAGCCCGTATGGAGTGGCCAAGGCATACGGCCATTATATGACCGTAAACTACAGGGAGAGCTATGATATGCATGCCTCAAGCGGGATACTTTTCAATCATGAATCGCCCCGCAGGGGTCTGGAATTTGTGACCAGGAAAGTCACCTATCATGCAGCAATGATAAAGCTTGGGATGGCAGATGTGCTGTATATGGGAAATCTTGATTCAAAGAGGGACTGGGGCTATGCAAAAGATTATGTGAAAGCAATGTGGCTGATGCTCCAGCAGGAAAAGGCCGATGATTTTGTTATAAGCACCAATGAGACCCATACTGTAAAGGAGTGGGTAGACGCTGCATTTAAATGCCTCGGCCTGGACTGGGAAAAATATGTTAAGTCCGATCCCAGGTTTTTAAGGCCCGCAGAAGTGGATCTGCTTGTCGGCGATAGTTCAAAGGCAGAAAAAGTACTTGGCTGGAAGCCGGAAGTAGATTTTAAAAAGCTTGTAGATATAATGGTAAAAGCTGACTATGATTATCTTAAGAGCCAATTATAATATATTGGTCCAGTTAGAAAGCAGGCATCAATATTATGAAAAGAGAAGAAATAAAATTTGGTACAGATGGCTGGAGAGGCATTATATCCGAGGATTTTACAATGGAGAGGGTCCGGATAGTGACTCAGGGCGTCAGTAATTATCTAAAGAAAAAGGTCAAAGACAGAAAACCGGTTATCGTCATAGGCTATGATACCAGGTTTATGTCAGACCGTTTTGCAGCTGCAGCTGCAGATATATTCAGCCTGAATGATATCAGTGTAATACTGTCTTCAGAAATAACACCGACACCGGTAGTCTCGATTGCTGTAGTAAGAAGAAATGCTGATCTCGGCGTGATGATAACTGCCAGCCATAATCCTTATTATTATAATGGGTATAAGATAAAGGGGTCCTTTGGCGGTTCGGCGACTATGGATATAATGGCCGATATCGAAAGAGAGGTCTCAATGGTCAATGGCGGACCAGAAGAATACGGGAGCCTCGACGGCAGGGGAAGGTCAAAACCAGAAAATATTACTCTGGAAGATTTTACGGATGAGTATACCGGTCATGCATTGAAACAGGTCGACATGGACATAGTAAAGGATTTTGACTTTGGTCTTCTTTTTGAGCCGATGTATGGAGCCGCTCAGGAGATATTTGGCGATATCCTTTCCAGGTTTGACCCAAAAAACCTGGTAAAGATACATTCTGAACTAAATCCGGGCTTTGGAGGTATCAGTCCGGAGCCTATCGGTGATAATCTAAATGAAGCAATAAGCCTGCTTAAGGAAAAGGGCTGCCAGTTCGGTATCTGCCTTGACGGAGACGGCGATAGGATAGGAGCACTCGGAGACGGTGGAAATTATATAAGCTCACATCATATATTCGCTATAGTGCTCAGGGATCTTGCCTGCAGGAGAGGGCTGAAGGGCAGGGTAATAAAAACCGTAACGACATCGTCAATAATCGATAGGATATGCCAGAAAAACGGCCTTGAGCTGGAGGTGACCCCTGTCGGTTTCAAATATATAGGTGAGAAGATACTTGAAGGAAATGTAATAATGGGGGGCGAGGAAAGCGGAGGACTCTGGTCATATGGCAATATACCTGAACGCGATGGGATGATAATGGGTCTGAGGCTGCTGGAGATAATCTGCAGGGAAGGAAAGACTGCCAATCAGATACTGGAAGATATATATGAAGAATACGGCTTTTTTGATTTTCAGAGAACAGATTATAAGATAGACATGGAGCAGAAGCAAAAGCTTGTAGAATTACTTGAGAGCGGGATCCCGCAGATACTTAAAGACGGGGGCGCAGAAGATGTGATCACGATAGATGGATATAAATATCCCATAGATGAAAACAATTGGGTGATGATAAGACCATCGGGTACGGAAGCAGTAGTAAGGATATACAGCGAGGGAGACAGTGCTGCGAGCTCAGCTCGTCTTCAGGATCTGGGCAGAAAGATATTAGATAAGGCAAAGGATTGATCTGCCGCATAAATAAGCATACTAATATTATTTAATCATAAATAGAAAAGGAAGAAAAATGAATAACCTGGACGATCTGCAAAAGATAGAAGAAATAGATCCCTCCGGGATGCTTAAAGCCGAAGAAGGTTTTTATGGCCAGCTTACTGAGTCAAAAGACATTATCAGCAAAACAGATCTTTCGGGTCTGAAAGGAAAAGATTTTAAGGGTCTTGCCATGCTCGGAATGGGAGGATCAGGCTTTTCCGGAGATATAATAAAGGCTCTTACTGCCGATGAGATCAAAATACCGGTAGAAGTAGTAAAAGGATATGATCTCCCGGCTTTTGTCGGGAAGGGCTGGCTGGTAATGCCTGTGAGCTATTCAGGGAATACTGAAGAGACTATCTCTGCTACACAACAGGCAGCAGAGCGCGGGGCAGATATACTGATCGAATGTTCCGGCGGAAAACTTAAAGGGCTTGCGCAGGAGTCCGGATATTCTCTGATAAAGATACCCCCGGGCCTTCAGCCAAGAGGGGCCATAGGCTATCTTTTTTATCCAGCATATCTTGCACTCGGGGCCCTGGGACTTATAAATATAGAAGAAGATGATGAAAAGGAAGCACTTGAGCTTATAAGAGATAAATCAGTGCTTTTTAACAGGAATACTCCTGCCCGGGAAAATCCGGCTAAAAAACTTGCTGCTGCGATAGCAGACAGCCTTCCTATAATCTACGGGTCCGAAGGAATATGCACCGCACTGGCATACAGGCTCAAATGTGAGATAAATGAGAATGGAAAGACACCATGCTGGTGGCATAATTTCCCTGAGCTCAACCATAATGAGACGGTCGGATGGGGAAGGCTCGCCGGCATTACAACTAAATTCTCAGTTATAATCTTTAGAAATCCGGATGAGAGTCCGAAGATGAAGGCCAGGATAGAAGTCATCAAAGGGCAGATCAAAGAAAATGTAGGAAAAGTGATAGAGATCCCTGTAGAAGGAAGATCTAAACTGGCCCGTGCGCTTTCTACCATGTATCTTGGAGACATAGCCTCTGTCTATCATGCTCTCCTTACCGGGGTCGACCCTACTCCAGTGGTAAAGATCGAGTCTTTAAAAAAAGAGCTCGCCAGACTTGACTGACAAAAGAGCCATATATGAGGCAGATAAAACAAAATGAGAGGTTTTAAGTCTGTTAGACAGAAGGTTTTAAAAGAAATCGTTAAAAATATTTTTAAGTAAAGAAAGGTAAGCAGAATGGATTATGATATAAAGGACACCGGTCTTGCAAAAGAAGGCAAGAACAAAATAGAGTGGGCGGAAAAAGATATGCCGGTACTGCGCGGGATAAAGAAGGATTTTGCTGCAAGAAAACCCTTAAAAGGAGTAAATATAGGGGCATGCCTGCATGTGACATCGGAGACTGCCAATCTCATGATAACTTTAAAGGAGGGTGGAGCAAATGTAGCGCTATGCGCATCAAATCCTCTTTCTACCCAGGATGATGTTGCGGCTTCCCTTGTAATTGATAATGGCATAAGCGTATTTGCAATAAAGGGAGAGGATAATGACACTTATTACTCTCATATAGATAGTATACTGGATATGGGGCCCCGTATAACAATGGATGATGGAGCAGATGTAATATCCACCATACATAGCAAGAGGAAAGACCTTCTTGAAAATGTCTATGGCGGGACAGAAGAGACGACCACCGGAGTAATAAGGCTAAAGAGCATGGAGCAAAATAAAGTGCTCCATTATCCCATAATTGCTGTAAACGATGCAAAGACAAAGCATTTCTTTGATAATAGATATGGTACGGGACAGAGCACAATGGATGGAATAATGAGGGCCACAAATATGCTGCTGGCCGGCAAAAGATTTGTAGTAGTAGGATATGGCTGGTGCGGCAGGGGAGTAGCTATGAGAGCAAGCGGCATGGGTGCATCTGTAATAGTACTTGAGATCGATCCGCTAAAAGCAATAGAAGCAAAGCTTGATGGATTCGATGTTATGAAAAATACACAGGCAGCAAAGGTAGGAGATATGTTCCTATCGGTCACGGGAAATAAGAATGTCATCGGAGCCGATATACTGGCAAATTGCAGGGATATGTCTATTGTGGCCAATTCCGGACATTTTGATGCAGAGATAGACCTTGAATATTTGAAGAAAAACAGCAAATCAAAAAGAGAAGTAAGACCATTCGTGGAAGAATATCTGATGAATGACGGCAGGAGGATATATGTACTTGCCAATGGAAGGCTGGTAAACCTTGGAGCAGCCGAGGGCCATCCGGCAAGCGTTATGGATATGAGCTTTGCAAATCAGTCCCTGAGTGCAGAATATATTTATCAGAATAGCTCAAAACTTGAAAAGAAAGTATATGTGGTGCCGGAGGACATAGACCAGGAGATAGCAAGGCTTAAACTTGAGAGCATGGGAGTGGAAATAGACAAATTGACACCTGAGCAGGAGGAATATCTCAGATCATGGGAAATGGGGACCTGAGCAAGTACTCTGGTGATTCAAATGTATGCACCCTTAAATGGGAGAGGCCCGTACTAAAGCTTATTGATCAGAGGAAGCTTCCATTCGAGGAGGTCTATTATAGCTGTACAAATACAGAAGAAGCAGTTGCGGCCATAAAAGAGATGGTAGTAAGGGGAGCTCCTGCAATAGGAGTGACAGCTGCATATGGAGCGGCAATAGCGGCGCTTGATTTTAAGGGAAGCAGAAAAGACAGATTTCTTTCCCATATGGATGAAAAGATCAAGGACCTGTCGAAAACGCGTCCGACCGCGGTAAATCTTTTCTGGGCCCTGGACCGCATAAAAAGAATCATAGCAGACAATAATATGCTGGACATAGACGGGATAAGGGAAAAGATCATCCTGGAAGCAGAAAGGATCGAAGAAGAGGATCTGAGGATAAACTACCGTCTCGGAGATAATGGACTCAAAGTTTTTAAGGGTCGGACCGGGAAAGTAAAGGTCCTGACGCACTGCAATGCAGGAGCGCTGGCAACTTCCGGCTATGGAACGGCTCTTGCAGTAGTAAGGAGCCTTCACAGAGAGGGAAAGATAGAGAATGTAATAGTGGATGAGACAAGGCCTTTTCTGCAGGGGGCAAGGCTCACGGCATGGGAGCTTTACCAGGAAAAGATACCTTTCTTTATAATCTCAGATAATATGGCCGGATATTTTATAGCAAAGGGTGAAGTGGATGCAGTTATTGTGGGGGCCGACAGAATAGCCGCTAATGGCGATAGCGCAAATAAGATAGGGACACTGAGCCTTTCAATAATGGCAAAACATTATGGCATACCATTCTATATTGTTGCTCCCGTATCTACTATTGATATAAATACCGGGACCGGAGATGGTATTCCTATAGAAGAGAGGGACGAAAAAGAAGTCAGGGAAGTTCGCGGAAGGGCCATAATACCTGAATATATGCCAGTGAGAAATCCGGCTTTTGATGTCGCTCCGGCAGAAAATATTACAGCCATAATCACTGAAGAAGGAGTCATCTATCCTCCATTTGACAAAAGTATAAAAAAGATATTTTATAGTAGATAGAAAGCAGTTTTGAAGGGGAATATTATGAGCAGAAAAAAAGCAATGGTCCTTGCAGCAGGATTGGGGACAAGACTGCGACCCCTTACGGACCTTATATCAAAACCTATGGCTCCTATTGTAAACAAACCTGTGATGGAGCATATAATAGACCTTCTGGCAAAGCATGGATTCAGGGATATCGTTTGTAATCTGCATTATTTTCCTGAAGAAATAAAAAACCATTTTGGGGATGGTTCCAAATGGGGTATAAATATTGTATATTCATTTGAGGAAGAGCTTCTGGGCACAGCAGGAGGGGTCAGGAAAGTGGAAGATTTTTTTGAGGGGCAGACTTTTCTGGTAATATCGGGAGACGCCCTGACAGATATAGACCTTTCGGGTGCATACAAATTCCATAAAGAAAAAAAAGGTGTGGGGACGCTTGTACTGACTGAAGTCGAGGATGCTTCCCAGTTCGGGGTAGTACTTCTGGATAAGAATAAGAGGATAAAGGGATTTCAGGAAAAGCCTCTCAGCGGTGAAGCAAAATCAAATCTTGCTAATAGCGGTATCTATTTTTTTGAAACTGATGTGTTTAAATTTATGCCCCCTAAGGGACAGTTCTATGATTTCGGCAAGAACCTTTTTCCAAAACTTCTTGAAAAAGATATTCCATATTATGGATATAAACATAAGAGATACTGGAATGATGTAGGGAGCCTGGATGAATACCAGCAGGGTAATTTTGATGCACTTGAAAGAAAAGTAAAAGTCAAAATACCCGGGAAAAAAATAAAAGAAGGGACATGGATCGGCAAGAATTGCCAGATACATGAAAATGTCACTATCATCCCCCCCGTATGTATCGGGGATAACTGTACCATAAAGAAAGGTGCCAAACTGTACGGGCCGATAATCCTGGGAAATAATACTATTGTTGATGAGAGGGCCATATTGTACAGGGGAATAAAATGGGGCAGCGGCTATATAGGGAAAGACGCTTCCCTTATTGGAGCTATAATAGGATATGAGACTGAGATAAAAGATAATGCATCCGTTCTGGAAAAAGCAGTCATTGGTTCAAAAAGCATTATAAAAGATGGCATAAAGATCCATCCATCAGTGAAGATCATGTCAAATGAAATAATAGATATTGACAGGAAAAATACAGAAGAAGATAAGTAAAAAGATAATTTGTTAAAGAAAAGCATAACTGATTTTCTTAAGGACCTGGCAATACCGCCGACATGCGCTGTTTGTGGAAAGATATCGCCAGATTATCTTTGCAGGCAGTGCAGCTCTGAAATAGTACCTCTTAAAAATGTTCATAGCTGCATATATTGCGGGAGACTGCTTTCGGGCAGAAATAATGATAATGGCAGTCAGGAAAAGAGCATATGCAGTTTCTGCAGGACCGAAGATTATAATTTTACGGTCCACAGATCATTTGCTCTTTATACAGGAAATATGAAAAAGATAATAAAGAAGTTTAAATATAAGAAGATCTACAATCTTAAAGATATCCTGGCGGGATTTCTGTCGGATGTCTACAAAGAGTATTTCTCAGACAGGAATATTGACTATATTGATACTGTGCCCGGAAAGCATATGGGAATACTTGCAGAAAGCTTTGCTGCAAGGCAAGGGATGCCGTTTAAACAAAATATTATAAAGATAAGGAAGACTCACCGCCAGGGCGGACTTGGCCTGAAGGAAAGGAAGATCAATATACTGGACTGCTTCAAACTCAGGGACTGTCTGGCCTACAGGGATAAAAATATACTTATTGTCGATGATGTGTGGACAAGCGGGAGCACGCTTAAGGAGATCTGCAGGATAATAAGGTCAGGAGGTTCAAAAAAGATATTTCTACTGACCCTGGCAAGAGGAGCATAATGGATGGATTAAAAGGAAAAGTATCATGGTTTAGCCCTGAGAAAGGTTTTGGCTTTATAATATGTCCGGATATGCCCATGGGGGAAGCGGAAATATTTGTAAACTATTCATCGATCCAGTCTGAAGGGTTCAAGACTCTTTTGAAAGGGCAGGAAGTCGAATTCGACCTTGCCACGGATGAGCGCGGATATTTTGCAAAAAATGTAAAAGTATTGTAGTTTATTAATCTTTGCCGG
>CBDUUS010000014.1:0-13034 GCA_965370465.1 uncultured bacterium
GGATTTATATTTTCAGCAGCACATGTGTATTTGGCCGGCATCATCTCATTGTCTTTAAAAGATGGACTTTCTATAATCATTTCGAAGGCCTCATTAGCTTCCTCTTCCACTTCAGATATTTCTTCCTCAATAGATTCTTCCATACCGGTATCCCCTTCTTCAGCTGTCAAGGCTTCTTCCTCTAAATATTTTATATTATTGATCTATTCTTTTCATCCTGTTAAATTTTTTAAATTCGGTTAGTTGCCTGCAGGGCAAACAGTGGTATAATTATTGGACATCAATATTATTGGATATCCGAAGCGGAAGCATATAGTATATTATACAGGCGAGATCACGGTATAGATTAAATAATGAAGAATAACAAATTAATTGAGCTCACAAACAAAAGCTATAAAGTCGGGAAGAGAATCGTGGCGCCTCTGGTGGGATTTCCCGGAGTTAATTTGACTGGCAGCAGCATAAAAATAGCACAGCAAAACTATGGTGAACATTATAAAGTAATAAAAAAAATTGTAGATGAATTTTCACCTGATATTATTTTTCCACTTATGGATCTATCAGTTGAGGCAAATGCTCTGGGCAGGTATACATTATTTCCAAAAGAAGACTCTGCAACTGTCCATAAAGAAAAGTTTTCTATAGAAGAACTAAATAATTTAAAGGAAATCAATATTTCTTTTGACAGCAGGGTCAACTGCTATGTTAATACTGTAAAGTTAATGAGGATAAGCCTGCCGGCCAGCATAATAAAAGGAGCCTATGTCACCGGGCCCTATTCTCTGGCAGGTCTGCTAATGGGTGCTGACGAAGCAGCTATGGCAACAATGCTGAACGAAAAAGTATTAAAAAAATTATGCAATTTTACAACTGAAGTAATAGAAAAATATATCAGGATGTTAATTTCAGCAGGCGCAGAATTAATTTGCATTCTGGAACCAACGGCAGTAATGCTGGGTCCGGACCAGTTTGAGAAATACTCTGTTTCATATGTCAAACACATCAATAAAAGTTTTAAATATAGCGGCATTAGTATTATTTACCATACCTGCGGCAATACCATGCACCTTGTTGATAAAATGGTACTATCAGGTGTTGATGGGATAAGTCTTGATTCTAAAGAGGCTGGAGTCTTACTAAAAGATGCAGCAGAGAAAGTTGATGGGCGGGTTGCCGTGATCGGCAATATAAACCCTTCGGCTACAATGCTGTATGGAAAACCTGACCAGGTCAAGGAAGAAGTAAATGAACTCCTTTATGAGATGGAACCCTACCCTAATTTTATTTTAAGTACCGGATGCGACCTTCCGCAGGAAACTCCTTATGAAAACATAAGGGCATTTATGGATGCTGGAAGGAATTATAAAATTATTAAAAAATAGTTATTTATAAAACAAACGCCTCCATAAAGAAATAAAATTAATATCTTTTCCTTTAAGCCTTTAAGTCTTTTCTGAGCCTCAGAAGTGATTATTGTAAGATTATTGCTTGTTTTTCCGGAATATGTTTGGTAGTGCCATCCAGGAGATGCTTGAAACAGAGTTAGAGGAGGGTCCGCAGATTTACTAAACAGTAAAAACATTTTTCACTTAAAGTGAAAAATTCATTTTACATCTGCATTAAAATCCTTTATAATAGCGTTGACATCTGAAATGGTTTTATATAAAATTTTATTGTTGATCATGGGTGGTGAGCATTATTGTTTGATAAAAAAGATAAGAGTTATCCGATCGAGCTTGTTGCAGACTTTCTCGGGGTGAACAGCAGGACGCTTTACTATTATGAAAAGTTCAGCCTGGTTGTCCCTTTGAGAAGGGGGCGGAAAAGATATTACTCAAAACAGGATATAAGATGGCTGGAATATGTAAGGGAGCTTATGTATGACCAGGGGATGAATCTGAGATCCATAATAGTTTTGATCAGAAGAAGAGATAATGTGATACTCGATAAATGTCCTGAAGATATTGTGGATTGTTTTAAGAATTACCTTGTAAAATTGAAGGATCTGCAGGTTTAGGATAGCAATAACCATACAGAGATATAAAAGAGAAAAATTAATAAAGAAAGGATAGATCAGAATGGGAAAAGCAGTAGGAATAGACCTTGGAACAACAAATTCAGCAATTGCTGTTATGGAAGGCGGAAAGCCGACCGTTATTACAAATAGCGAAGGGGGAAGAACGACTCCTTCCGTAGTCAGCCTTACAAAAAAAGGAGAAAGGCTTGTGGGACAGCTTGCCAAAAGGCAGGCAGCTCTCAATCCGGAAAATACAATATATTCTATAAAGAGGTTTATCGGAAGAAAATATAACGAAGTAGAAAGCGAAAGAAAAATAGTATCATATGAGGTACTTAAAGGGAGAAATGATCTTGCTGAAGTAAAGATGGGTGGAAAGATCCAGACTCCTGAAGAGATATCAGCCATGATACTGCAGAAATTAAAAAAAGATGCCGAGAGTTATCTTGGCACCGAGGTAACAGATGCTGTCATAACAGTGCCTGCATATTTTAATGATGCCCAGAGACAGGCTACAAAGAATGCCGGAAAGATAGCAGGGCTCAATGTGCTCAGGATAATAAATGAACCGACAGCCGCATCTCTGGCTTATGGCTTTGATAAGAAAACTGATGAGAAGATCCTTGTATTCGACCTTGGCGGAGGAACCTTTGATGTATCAGTGCTTGAAGTAGGAGAGGGAGTATTCGAGGTAAAATCAAGCCATGGAGATATGCACCTTGGAGGAGACGATTATGATAATAGGATAATGAATCATCTGGCAGATGAGTTCAAAAAGGAGCAGGGAATAGATCTGCGGCAGGACAAGCAGGCGCTCCAGAGGCTTATTGAAGCATCCGAGAAGGCAAAGGTCGAGCTTTCATCAGTGACTGAGACCAATATCAGCCTTCCATTTATAACAGCGGATGCAAATGGCCCGAAGCATCTTGAGATGAAGATCTCAAGAGCTAAATTCGAGCAGCTTACAGCAGATCTTACTGATAGGTGCAAGGTCCCGTTGGAAAAGGCCCTGAAGGACTCTGGCCTTAAGACTGGAGAAATAGATGAAGTAATACTGGTCGGAGGATCTACAAGGATGCCCGTGATCCAGGAGCTTGTAAAAAGCTTTATTGGAAAGGATCCCCATAAAGGAGTAAATCCTGATGAAGTTGTAGCAGTAGGAGCAGCAATACAGTCCGGTGTATTAAAAGGCGATGTAAAGGACGTGGTACTTCTCGATGTAACACCGCTGTCCCTCGGTATTGAGACCCTGGGCGGAGTGATGACAAGGCTCATTGAGAGAAATACCACAATACCTACAAAGAAGAGCGAGATATTTACGACTGCAGCAGACAGCCAGACCAGTGTTGATATACATGCCCTTCAGGGTGAAAGGGATATGGCCAGCACTAATAAGACGATCGGAAGATTCAGGCTGGATGGCATACCTCCCGCACCAAGAGGTATTCCGCAGATAGAAGTCACTTTTGATATTGATGCCAATGGTATTGTAAATATCTCAGCAAAGGATACAGCTACAGGCAAGGAGCAGAAGATAACCATCACAGCCACCTCGCATCTTTCTGATGATGAGATAGAGAGGATGGTAAACGAAGCTAAGGACCATGCTGAAGAAGATAAGAAGCAGAGGGAATCTATTGATGCCAGGAATACAGCCGACGGACTGGTTTATTCTACAGAGAAACTGCTAAAAGATATGGGAGAAAAGGTTCCGGCAGATATGAAGACAAAAATAGAGGATCAGGTCAAAGTGCTTAAAAAAGCAATAGAATCAGATGACGGAGAACTGATTAAAAAAGAAACAGAGACACTTCAGAATCTGCAGAATGAACTGTCACAGAAGCTATATGCCCAGTCCGGAGCTGAATCCGGAGGGGACCAGTCGGGAGCAGGTGCAGCGGGACAGCAGCAGACCGGAGGTCCGCAGCAGGCCGGTAATGGCGATGATGATGTGATAGATGCCGAATTTGAAGCTAAAGACGATAAATAATAATTTAATAAAATATAGAAAATAGACCCAAAGATTGTTATTGGGCCTAAAAAACAAACGATAGGAGGTGAGTTATATGCCAATAGTAAGATGGGATCCCTTCAGCGATATGGTACAGTTCAGGGACGAAGTAGGAAGATGGTTTGATTCACTTGAGAAGAAGAAAGAAGGAAAAGGGACTACCGTATGGGCTCCTGATGTTGATATCAAAGAGACAGATCAGAATATTCATATCAAAGCGGATCTGCCGGGTATGGAAAAAGAGGATATTGATATATCCGTAGATGAGGATCAGCTGATAATCAGGGGGGAGAGGAAAGTCGAGAAGGAAGAGAAGGATAAGGACTATGTAAGAATCGAAAGAAGCTGTGGTTCTTTTTACAGATCTTTCAATATCGGAGTTCCGGTAAAATCTGATCAGATCGAAGCTTCTTATAAAGATGGAGTGTTGGAAGTCGTCCTGCCAAAAGCTGAAGCCAGGAAACCAAAAAAAATAGAGATCAAGGCAGATAAGGGATAGAAAGAGACTCGAACAGAAAAATAAAGATGAAGAAAGGTACTGCCCATAGCTTTTATATAAGCTGTGGGCAGGCATCTTTAAGGACAGATCGGTGAAAAATAAATGGTAGATTACAAAGATTATTATCAAATTCTGGGAGTAGATAAAAAAGCTACTGCTGATGAAATAAAAAAAGCATACAGAAAGCTTGCCAGAAAGTATCACCCGGATGCGAATGCCAATAATCCGGGAGCCGAAGAGAAATTCAAGGAGATAGGAGAGGCCTATGAGGTACTAAAAGATCCTCAGAAAAGACAGAGATATGATCAGCTGGGGTCCAACTGGAAACAGTATGCCAATGCAGGCAGGCCAGGAGGGGGCCAGTCCTATAGCAGTTATGATTTTGGAGGCAGGGGCTTTAATTTTGAAAATATGGGCGGAGGCTTTTCGGACTTTTTTGAGATGTTTTTTGGATCCGGATCGGGGCAGCGCTCTTCAAATTTTAATTTTGGACAAAATTTTGGAAGAGGCGGGGCAAGGGCGCAGAAAGGACAGGACCTGCAGTCTTCCCTGGAGATATCTTTGAGAGAGGCCCATAGCGGTACCAGAAGATCCATAAAGCTTCAGAGAGAGGGAAGGGCCAGGACAGTAGATGTGAAGATCCCTGCAGGAATAAAGGATGGAGGGAAGATACGCCTTTCCGGCGAGGGCAGCCCGGGTCCCGGCGGCGGTCCCAGAGGAGATCTCTATCTGACTATAAATATAGCGCACCATGCTCTCTTTAAAAGAAAAGGTGATGATCTGTATATAGAGGTGCCAGTGACTATTAAGGAAGCCTATTCTGGAGGAAAAATAGATGTTCCAACTTTTAATGGCAGAGTGGATGTAAAGCTTCCTGCAAAAACTCAGTCTGGAAGGACATTAAGACTTAAAGGGAAAGGTATGCCCGGATTAAAGGGAAAGAGTTCCGGGGACCTGTATGTGAAGACAAAGATAGTATTTCCAGAGAAACTGGACCGAAAAAAACGAAAGCAATTTGAAGAATTTTTAAAGGATTATGATGAGAATCCAAGGGAAAATATAATAGCATAGTACTGTTTTAGAAAAACTTAAAAAGTAAACCGGCCTGCAGAATGCAGCGGAACATTGAAAAGAAAACAATGATTTATTTTTTAAATAAAAAATAAGGGGATCGATATAAATGCAATTTGATAAATTTACTATAAAATCCCAGGAAGCTATATCAAGGGCACAGGCAGTAGCTTCGGAAAACGGGCACCAGAGCATAGAAGACATACATATGATCTCAGCGATGCTTGAGCAAAAAGAAGGGATAATAATACCCGTGCTCCAGAAATTGGAAGTCAGTATAGAAGAATTCAAGTCAAAGATAGATGATCTTATAAAAAATGCCCCGAAAGTATCGGGAGCAGCGGCACAGATATTTATTGGAAGTGAATTGAATAATATTTTAAATGACGCTTTAAAAGAAGCCAGGCAGCTAAAGGATGAGTATGTCTCTACAGAGCATATCCTTATAGCTATGGCCCAGAACTCCGGTAAAGCGGGAGAGATCCTCAGGCAATACGGAGTCACCAGAGACAGGATATATCAGATCCTTGTAGGAATAAGAGGAAATCAGAGGATCACTGACCAGAACCCCGAGGATAAGTACCAGGCTCTTAAAAAATTTGGCAAAGATATAACAGAGCTTGCAGGGAAGGGTATGCTTGACCCGGTGATCGGCAGGGATGAAGAGATAAGGCGCATAATACAGGTCCTTTCAAGGAGGACAAAGAACAATCCCGTACTCATTGGTGAGCCGGGAGTGGGAAAGACCGCGATTGTAGAAGGTCTGGCAAACCGTATTGTATCAGGTGATGTTCCCGAAGGGCTTAAAGATAAAAAGGTAGTCGCCCTGGATATGGGAGCCCTCATAGCCGGAGCAAAATTCAGGGGTGAATTCGAAGACAGATTGAAGGCCGTGCTTAAAGAAGTCTCAAAGGCAGAAGGAGAGATAATACTATTTCTTGATGAGCTTCATACAATAGTAGGTGCAGGTGCAGCCGAAGGAGCTATGGATGCCTCAAATATGCTAAAACCCATGCTGGCAAGGGGAGAACTCCATGCAATAGGTGCCACTACGCTTGATGAATACCGGAAATATATTGAAAAAGATGCTGCGCTTGAAAGAAGATTTCAACCAGTACAGATAAATGAACCTTCAGTGAAAGATACTATATCCATACTGAGGGGTCTCAGAGAGAAGTACGAGGTCCATCACGGGGTAAGGATACAGGACGCAGCGCTTGTCTCGGCTGCCATTTTATCAGACAGATATATAGCAGACAGGTTCCTTCCGGATAAAGCCATAGACCTGATGGATGAAGCTGCCTCAAAACTCAGGATCGAGATAGACAGCATGCCATCAGAGATCGACGAAGTGGAAAGAAAAATAAAGCAGGCAGAGATAGAGATACAGGCGCTGAAAAAAGAAAAAGATAAAGCTTCCAAAGAGAGACTCGAGAAGATAAAGAAACAGCTGGCCGATTTTAAGGAGAAAAGCGGCTCGATGAAGGTCCACTGGCAGCAGGAAAAGGATATAATCGCCCGAATAAGAAGCCTGAAAGAGGAGATAGAGAAGACAAGGATCGATACTGAGCAGGCTGAAAGGGACGGGGACCTGGCAAAAGCGGCAGAATTAAAATACGGGAAGATGCTGGAGCTGTCAAAAAAACTGGAAGAGGAAAATGCAAAGCTTGAAGGGCTCCAAAAAGAAAAAAAGATGCTTAAAGAAGAAGTAGACGATGAAGATATAGCGGAAACTGTATCGAAATGGACAGGTATCCCGGTTACAAGGCTCATGGAAGCAGAGATTGAAAAACTGGTCCATATGGAAGAAAGACTGAGAGAAAGGGTCATAGGACAGAGTGAGGCAATAACTGTGATATCCAATGCTATAAGAAGGGCAAGAGCAGGACTCCAGGACCCGAACAGGCCGATAGGTTCCTTTATATTTCTGGGACCTACAGGCGTGGGGAAGACAGAGCTTTCAAAGGCTCTTGCGGAATTTCTTTTTGATGATGAAAGGGCCATGATCAGGATAGATATGTCAGAATATATGGAGAAGCATACAGTCTCCAGGCTCATAGGGGCACCCCCGGGCTATGTCGGATATGAAGAAGGCGGCTATCTTACAGAAGCTGTTAGAAGACGTCCTTATAACGTTCTGCTTCTGGATGAGATAGAGAAGGCCCATAGTGATGTTTTCAATATACTGCTCCAAATAATGGATGACGGACGGCTCACTGACGGACATGGCCGTACAGTGGACTTTAAAAATACTTTAATAATAATGACTTCAAATATCGGGAGCCAGTGGATAGCGGACCCTGGAGTGAAAGACGAAGAAGAGATGAAAAAGAGGATAGATGAAGCTATAAAAAATAACTTTAAACCAGAATTCTTAAACAGGGTCGATGATATAATAATCTTTCACAGGCTTGGCATAGAAGAGATCGAAAATATCGTAAATATACAGATAAATGAACTGGGCAGGATATTATCATCCAGAAAACTTTCTATAGAGGTTTCTGACAGAGCAAGAAAACTGCTTGCCAGAGAAGGTTTTGATCCGGTTTATGGAGCAAGGCCGCTTAAGAGGGTGATCCAGAACAAGATCCAGAATGTGCTTGCGATGAAGCTTCTAAATGGAGAAATAAAAGAAGGAAACACGGTACATATAGATGTCACAGGACCGGATGGCAGGGTGCTTGATTTTGTGGTCAAAAAAAATCTAAAATAGCATATTGTATTTTTAGATTTTAAGAGTAGAATGTCTCTCTATTGTATATATTTTTATGCAGAGGAGACGCCAAAAATGAATCTTGCACTATGGGCCGCCGCAATATTTTTTGCTATCATGATAAATGTTAGCATGGGGACGCTGAGATTGTTACTGATGGTCAGGGGCAGGAGGTTCCTTGCTGTATTGATCGGTTTTTTTGAAGCCAGTATAGGGATAGCTGTCATCTCAAAGATCATCCAGGATGTGTCAGGAATATATTCCATAATTGCATATGGTGCCGGTTTTGCTGCTGGCCTTTTTGTAGGGATGCTTATATCTGACAGGATCTCCCGTAATATTATGAGTACGAATATTATATCCAATAAAAAGCATAATGAAATAGAAGTCCTGCTGCGCGATGCCGGATTTGGAGTCACCAGTTTCTACGGAAACGGAAAAGATGGAAATCTGAAGATATTAAATGTCATATGCAGCAGCCCAAAACTTATAAGATTAAAGAAAGAAGTATGCGGAGAAGATCCAAAGGCTTTTATGGTGACACACCGTCTTGACGGCATAAGCGGGGGGTTCTACAGTATCAGGCCGGGCCGTTAAGAGCCTGCCCAATAAGCCAGGATCCAATTCTCAGGCAGGCTCCCGGGCTTCAGGGCAATAAATGCTGAAGCGGATCCACACTGTCATCATCCGGAGCAAATAATCCGTCAGCTTCTTCCTCAAGTTCTAAAAACTCTTTTATAAGTGCACTGTTTATATCATCTATAGCTGCCCTATAGCTCTTTGCATCTATAAGATCCTTAAAATCATCAGCGATATTCTCAGCTGTGGGATTTATGGGATCTCCGATAAATACATTTATCCTGTGGAATGTATTAGCTATTATTGAGATTATTCCCTCGGCAACATTGCTTCTTGCAAAGAGACTTTTAGCGCTTACTCCCTTTCTTAAATTATGCATATATATAGGGATTATTGGCAGCCTGGTCCTAAAACTTAAATATGCGGCACCTTTATGAAATGATTCAAGCTTTCCCTTTTTATTCAACTTACCTTCAGGGAAAATACCGACAAGGACATTGTCTCTTTTAGCTATGGAGAAAAGCTCCTTAAAGGTAGCAGTGTTTTTTATAGGTTTTTCTTTAAAAACAGGGAGGCTATTGGTAAACCGCCTCATAAAAAAGTCTGTAAATCTTGATCCAAAATTCCTTGCAGAGGCTATAAAGTAGATTTTTTTACCCACTGCGCCAAGAAGGATTATAGGATCGGCCCCAGTAGTATGGTTGATAGCGAGGATAGCTGACCGGTCATCAGGGATGTTTTTAAGGTTAAAGACCCGCATACGGACAAATAATTTAAAGAAATTTATAAAAAGCACCCTGGGGATACTGTAAAAAAATTCTAATACTTTCTCTTTTAATTTCAGCATTGCCTCTATATTATAATACAGAAACTAAAATATCTATAATGAATAAACCTGTGGATATTATTCTATAAGAACTTTTTATCGAAATATATTAAGAATAATTGTAAATATTATAGTTAAAAAATCATCACCAGAAGCAAAAAAGATAATATAATATAATAATAATTTCAGTCTCTATTTAATCTGCTAAAGTAGTTTTTTATATAATCATAATGTGTGCCCCGCCAGTAATATCTGCCGCAGCTGCTGCAGTGCTTAAATTTACTCTGTGTCTTATAGACATATGGAGGGACTTTATTTTTTATATCTTTCTTTTCGACTTTTTCAAGAGGATTATTGCAGACCAGGCATACTATAAGATCGGGCTTGAGAATGAGGTCCAGTTCATACTTTACCTGGAGGAGCTGCGTTAGCAGTGCATCATCAGAAATGAAAACAGATTTAAGAATACCATCCTTAAATTCTCTTCTTTTAAGCATCATCGTGTCCCTGGTAAGGACGATACGATCTTCATTTCTGGCAATCTGGAGGATGAAATCATCATCAGCATCATTTATATATACCACATCATAGCCTGCCATCCGCAGATATTTTGCAAGTCTTCCCACCATCACGTCCGCGATAAATCTCATTTGATTTTTTTCCGGCATAAAAAGATAAAATTTTAATTAAAATATAAAGTAAAGCAGTTCCAGGACAGGCTTCTAGTTTAGCGTGATTTTCAATACCCCGGTCTCTTTGCTTATTTTGTCTATTACCTTTACAGGGAGATCAAGTGTCCTGCTATGAATATGAAAACTATATATTTTTTCACCGCTGCCGGGAGCAAGTTCATATTTCTTGCTTTTTACATCTGGATAAAGCTCCTTTAGAGTATTCTTGATCTCTTTAATATCCTCAAAATCTTCGCCTGTAGTTATTTTAACTACATGAAGCGGCATATGGATGATGCGGGATTCCAGATATTTAAAAAAACTGAGTATTGTTAATCCGATTATAGTTGCTGCTATTGCCAGATAATACAATTTTGTACCGAGCGCCAGTCCGATGGCGGCTGATATCCAGATACTTGCTGCGGTGGTGACGCCTTTTACCAGGATCCCCTGCCGGAATATTACGCCTGCTCCTATAAAACCGATGCCTGTGACTACGCCGGCTGCAATTCTGGATGTATCAAGAGTTGCCGATGAGGAGAAACCCAGATAGGAGACCAGTGTAAATACTGTTGCTCCAAGACATACCAATGCATGTGTTCTGAGACCTGCGGGCCTTTCATGTCTTTCCCTCTGAAGACCTATCAATCCTCCGAATGTAATGGCAAGGACAGAAGGGATCAGGACATCAAAGACAATATCAATAAGGTTGAAATCAAATTCTGCAATGAATCTTTCAATAAATGTCATTCCGGTACTCCAAATTAATTTTTATTTTTAATTACATTATATATTTTAACACATCCACCGCCTGGTGCATCCTATCTATATTGCAGGGCAGTTTGAAAACAAATATATGCCGTGATCCTTTACGATCCCGGTACCGCCGTTTCTCAATATTTTCTATCACCGGCCAGGTAAGATCTATAATCAGATTGAATTTATTAGTAAAGAATATATAATAACATCTTTAAAGCCGGTGGAGATGGAGGGGTCCCAAATACTGGGAATAAAAAAATATTTGGAAAGGAAAAAAGAAATTGTTTGAGAATACAGGGTCCAACAGGGATCATTATAGATTTTTCAAGGATTACAGGAATGAGTTAAAAGATGGGATAGTGGATCTTAAGATCATATATACAGATCTTGACGGGACCCTTTTCAATGATCAGGGATGCATAATAAAAGATGCAGAAGAAAAATACTATTTTGATGCTTTAAAACTTCTTTCAAATATAAAGCAGAGGGGCCTGGAGCTTGTGCTTGTATCGGGCAGAAATAAATATCAGCTTCGCTATAATGCCCAGATGATAGGAGTGGAAAACTATATTTCTGAATTGGGCTCAGAACTGGTCTATAGTCTGGGGAAAGAGGTCCATGTGACTTTTGATAATAATAATAAGTGTTTCGACATTACCTATGGAGGGAAGGATCTCATAAGGATAATAGATCTTTTAATGGAAGAATTTCCGGGAAAAATAGAGAGCCGGATGGAATGGAGCCGCTATCGTTCACATAATGCTCTGTTTTTTGGCGAAATAGACCTTAGAAGGGCAAATGGCCTTCTTCAGAGAGAAGGTTATAAAGGGCTTGTACTTGTAGATAATGGTTTTTCGAAACTAATGGAACTGGATCTGGATGTAGACAGGCTTCATATATATAATCTGATGCCTGCAGGAGTTACAAAGGCAAATGGTGTGATGCTGGATAAAAAGTTAAGAAATCTAAAAAAAGAAAATTGTATAGCACTTGGCGATTCCCTTGAAGATCTTAAAATGGCAGGGGAGGTCAAATATTTTTTCCTTATGAAAAATGCTCTTGAACACAGCGAGGAACTTGAAGAAGAGCTGGTTAAATATGATAATGTATACATAACAAAAGGAATGATGAACCGTGGCTGGAATGAGATCATAAGCAGTCTGCTGGGATAATGAAGAAAAGATGATGGCTCTGAAATGCTTGATTATATATAAAAAATATAGAACAAATAGTTCCCTCTTTTACCGGTGCTGGTCCATAATTTTGATTTTTAAAATAGCAATTTTGATTTATTTATTGACATAGTAAATCTACTATAGTAGACTTTACGACTGCTAATTTAATTGGTCAGCTAATGGCTGGAGAGCAAGGTTATTGATTAATAATTAGTTATGGGCCGTTAGCTCAGTTGGTAGAGCACCGGACTTTTAATCCGGGTGTCGAAGGTTCGAATCCTTCACGGCTCACCAGATTTATATAAGTAAGTGGTAAGTACGGTGGAGATAATTTGGGCAAACATGCCATTGGTGTATGTTTGTACTGGTTCTGAAAGGACGGACCGAAGGAAGTCCGTGACTACGTCAGCGAGCAGAGCGAGACGAAAGAACGAATCTTTCACGGCTCACTATTTATGGGCCTGTTCGTCTAGTGGTTAGGACACAAGGTTTTCAACCTTGCAACAGGAGTTCGATTCTCCTACAGGCTACCAGAGGGCGCTTAGCTCAGTTGGGAGAGCACCTGCCTTACAAGCAGGGGGTCACAGGTTCAAGCCCTGTAGCGCCCACCATTTTGACCGATTTATGATTTGTGGAGCTGTCGTCTAGTGGTTTAGGACACATGCCTGTCACGCATGAGATCGCGGGTTCGAATCCCGTCAGCTCCGCCAGAA
>CBDUUS010000015.1:0-12942 GCA_965370465.1 uncultured bacterium
CTGGGAGCCGGGCTCGCAGCATTTACAGGCGCATCACTCAGGCCGGGGACCGATATTATTATCGAGGTCACTGGACTGGATAAAAAGATCAGGGATGCGGATCTTGTAATAACGGGGGAAGGGGCAATGGATGAGCAGACATTTTATGGAAAGAGCCCCTTTGGAGTTGCAAAGCTTGCTTTAAAATATGATATACCGACTATATCGATAAATGGTTCGGTTCTTGCAAAGAGAAAAAAAATAAGTAAAAAAGATCTTTTACTTTTTAGCGGAAATTTCTCTATAATAAACAGGCCGATGAAGCTCGAAGAGGCAATAAGGCAGGCGCCGGAGCTTCTTGCCGATATAACAATGGAGATAATGGGACTTTATCTAAAAATAGTAAAGAAATAGTAAAATACCAATAATATATGGAGGTCAAAATGAGACTTATAGGCGGAGTAGAAATACCCGGGATAGAAAAGCTTGGAAGCGGGAAAGTCAGGGAGATGTTTTCATTTAATAATGAGATGCTGATAGTCACCACTGACCGTATTTCTGCTTTTGATTATATACTTGATTCACTTATTCCGCTCAAAGGGATAATACTGAACAAGATATCTGTATTCTGGTTCAACTATCTTAAAGATGTAATGGGCAATCATCTGCTGGAAAGCGATATTGAAAAATTTCCAAAATTTCTAAAAAAACACCGTGATATGCTTAAGGGAAGGTCCGTAATAGTAAAAAAGGTAAAGATCTACCCCATAGAATGCGTGGTCCGGGGATATATAACCGGATCCGGATGGGAAGAGTACAAAAAGACAGGGATGATAGGGGACCTTAAGCTTCCAAAAAAACTGGTAAAGTGCGATCGTCTTCCGGAAGTCATATTTACTCCATCGACCAAGGAAGCTTCGGGCCACGATATAGCAATAACCATAAATAAGGCCAAAAAGATATTTGGTGCGGATACAGTCAATGTCCTTCAGGAAAAAAGCATAGAGCTTTATCTGAAAGCTTCTGAATATGCATTGCGGAGGGGAATAATAATCGCAGATACCAAATTTGAGTTCGGCATTACAGAAAATGATGAGATAATACTTGCTGATGAGGTCCTCACGCCTGATTCTTCAAGATTCTGGCCGCTGGAAGAATTTGAGCCCGGAAGGGAGCAGGATAGCTATGATAAGCAATTTGTAAGGAATTATCTCCTATCAACTACATGGGACCGCAATTCAGAACCGCCGAAGCTTCCGGAAGCAATAGCCAAAAAGACATCTGAAAGATATATTGCTGCTTATGAAAATCTTACAGGTGAGAAGTTTAAACCTTAAAGGAGGTCCGGGGATTTGATAATAGACGTGGCTCTGTCCAATAACTTCGAACCTGGAAGCCTAAAAACTGATATAGGCGAGTCTGTATGTGCGGTAATAGATGTCATCAGGGCGACTTCGACCATAGCGGCGCTTTTTGGAAGCGGGATCAAGAGCATAATAATAGCTTCAACACTTGACGGGGCATATGCCTTAAAAAAGGATCTTCCCGGGAGGCTGCTCTGCGGGGAAGATAAAGGGCTGCCTCCTGAAGGCTTTGATTATGGGAATTCACCGCTGGAATTTTCCACGCTTGACCTCCCGGGGAGGGAAGCCATATTAAGGACCACCAATGGGACAGTATCCTTTTCAAAAGCTGGAAGTTCCCCTGCTGTTTTCTCACTTGCTGCCCTTAATTTCACCTGTACTATGGATGCGGTAATAAATTGTGCATCAGAAATGAAGAAGAACATCCTTCTTATCTGTTCCGGGGAGATGGGAAAAATTGCATATGATGATACATATATTGCAGGAATGGCAGTCAAATATATGCTGACAGGACCGGGAAAGTTTGAGTTCAGCGATAGTGCAAAGCTTGTACTGTCATCTATATCTGGAGAGAAGAGCATTGAAAGCGCTATTGCAAAGTCTATAAGCGCTGCCTCGCTAAGGAAAGTCGGCCTCGGAGACGATATTGCTTTCTGCGCCAGGCTTAATAATTATAATCTTGCTATAAGAGCAAAAATGTCTACATTTGGAAACAAAAAATTCCCCGAGCTCAAGCTGGCATGATCAGATTTTAATTATTGTCTGTACAGCTGCAAAATAATACGCGGCCAGTGATCATTTGGATATCTTTGGATGAAAACCAGAAGTGGTCCTCAAGCACCAGGTCTATTTGTACTACATAAATACCGGTGTTATTGATATCATTTATAAGGACCTCTACAGTAGCGGTCTCCCCGGGTTTCAGATTTTCAGGCAGCAATGAACGGCCAGTCTTATCATATTCTGTGAAATCAACATCCTGCCCATAATAGTGATAACCTATCCTTACACAGTTCTCACCCTCTGCCCGCCATGTAAAATCAGAAGTATTGGTCACTTCGATCTTTACATAATTATCTGTATCGGTACAAAGAAGAGATGGCATATAACCATAAAGCTCTGCTCCGATCAGGGCATTATCATAATCTACTATCTCGATCTCTTCTTCTGCAATGGCTTCCTCGAGCTGCTTAAGTTCTTCCTCTGTAAAGCCCGGGGCGTCTTCCTTTTCTCCATTACCGGATGTTCCGGCTGATGGAACACCGCATGAGAAAACAAAAAGCGATGAGCACAGAAGAAGCAAAAGGACAGCGGCAATGCCGGCATATTTCATTATTTTCATCTTAAATTCATACCTTCCTGATCATAGGATTGTTAAATAATTTATACTTTATTGATTGCCTATTATAAATTAGTTTTATAATTTTTTGAATAAAAGAACTTAAATCTATATAATGATATTAATATTTTTATTTCGTGATCCGAGAGGTAGAATTTATGACATCATTGGAGATCGTTGGGTTGGTGGCAATAATACTGATCTCAGCTTTTGCAGTTGTAGCTGTGATCGTGGCCATTCCGCTATTCAGGCTGCTGAACAGGGTCAGGTTCATGGCGGACAATTTAAGCGAGAGCCTTGTGCCGATGGTAGAGAAATTAAATGATACAATAACTCACCTTAATACAGAAGTCGGATCTATCACTGATCTTACTCAGAGCATAGCCTCTATAGTCGAACAGCTTGAGAAGGTAATAAGGCTGGCAAGAATAGTAGTGACGAGTCCCATAGTAAAGCTTATAAGCGCCTCTGCGGGACTGATAAGCGGCATGAAGAAGTCCGGGCCGGAAGAAGAATAGTATATTAAATTTTTATAAAGGAGAGTCTTTGATATGAATGACAGGAAAAAAAGTTATGCTCCCGGGATAATAATCACATTGGCAGCCGGCCTTGCAATTGGTTTTGCCGCCGGTATATTATTTGCACCCAAAAGCGGTAAAAAAACACGGAAAGAGCTTATCGAAAAAGGTGAAGAATTTGTAGTCAGGAGCCGGGAAGGCTTCGAGGTCGCCAAAGTAAAATTTGCTGAAGCGGTGGATATGAGTGAAGAATTTATAGAAAAAAGCAAAGGGACCATCCAGGAAGCTACAAGGACTGTTGGGAAAAAAGCCGGAAAAGCAAAGGAAAAAGTGAATAAGGTCATTAGAAAAGGTAAAAAAGTTGCAAAAAAAGTTGAAGACACACTCTCCTAGACAGGTTTTAAAATATTGATAGATAATAAACTTGCCATAAAGATACTGGACATACTCAGATCCGGAGGAGCATCCTTTTCAGAAATATATATACAGAAAAGGATCAGTAATTCGATCCGGCTCGAGGACAGAAAAATTGAAAACTCCAATAGCGGATTTGACTTTGGATGCGGACTCAGGGTCTGGAAAGGTGAAAGCACCTTTTATGGATATGTTGATTCGATCGAAGAAGGCAGGCTCCTTAAAGCAGCATCAGTATTGAGTGCGGCAGGAAAAAGTCCGGGCACCGGGAAGATAATAGATTTAAATAATGGACTTGTACGTACTGAAAGCAGCTACCATGTATCGATAAGCAAATATCCAGGCAAAATAGCAGCTGATTCCAAAAAAGACATACTTCAGAGTATCGACAGAATATGCCGTGAATATAATAAAAAAATCGTACAGGTGACTGCTGGTTTATCTGATCTGGAAGAAGAGATCTATACCGCAAATTCCTATGGAGATCAATCGTGCCAGAAGGCAGTAAAAGTATTTCTATCAGTAAATGCTGTTGCCAGAAAAGGTGAAGCTATAAGGACCGGGTACCAGTCCCTTGCCGGGACAGGAGGCTATGAGATCCTTGATGGCGGGGCAGCGGAGCATGCCGCAGCAGAAGCTTCAAGGATAGCTATAACCATGCTGGATGCAGTTGATGCGCCTGTAGGTATGCTGCCTGTGGTGATCGGGCCGGCCTTTGGCGGAGTGATCTTCCATGAAGCCTGCGGCCATGGCCTTGAAGCAGACGCAATATTAAAAGATGCCACTGTATTTAAGGCAAAGGCCGGGAAAAGAATAGCTTCGGAGGCGGTAACGGCTATAGATGATCCAACATTGCCATATCACTGGGGATCCTATAAGTTTGATGGAGAAGGTATTCCTTCGCAAAGCACTATCCTTATAAAAGACGGGATCCTTGAAAACTTTATATATGACCTCAGAACTGCGAGGAAACTAAAAGAAAAACCGACGGGAAATGGCAGAAGGCAATCATACAGGCAGGTGCCCATACCGAGGATGTCAAATACATATATCGCAGCAGGCAAGAGCAAAAAAGCCGACCTTATAGCTTCTGTCAAGAAAGGGATCTATGCAAAGGAATTTGCAGGAGGACAGGTAGATCCGGCCACCGGTGACTTTGTTTTTGGGATAAGCGAGGGATATCTTATTGAAAACGGAAAAATCGGGCCCCCGATAAAGGGCGCGACCCTTATAGGCAGCGGTCCGGACATACTAAAGAAAATAGAAGCGGTGGCAGATGATCTTGATTTTGCCCCCGGATTCTGCGGCAAGCAGGGCCAGTCAATAGCAAATGAGGTCGGACAGCCTACAATAAAAATAAGCGGGATAACGGTCGGAGGCACAGGCAGCTGACATGATAGGATCAATGGCAAGAAAATAATGACGATGGAAAATATAAGGGTGAAATTAAAAAGAAAAGAGCTTGCCGGAGTCTGTAAAAAGGCAGCGGCTATGATACCGCAGGGAAGTGTGGACCAGTGGGAAATATTTGCCGCAGGAGGAATCGAAAATAATATTGAAGTATTTAATGGAGAGATAGAGACCCTTTCTTTCTCGGATTCAGCAGGAATAGGCATCAGGATATTCAAGGACCATTCGATCGGATATGCCTATACTGCCGTAATGGAGGAAAATGCTATTGAAGATGCAATCGGAAAGGCAATTGCAAACTCGGCAATAACTAAAAAGGACCCTTTAAACTATCTTCCGACCGAAAAGGATCACAGGTACAAAAAAAAGGACAAGCAGGATAGCAATATGCTGTTTGATGAGGATTTTTTAAGGTTCAGCCTGGACCAGAAGATCGATATGGCAATAAAGCTTGAGGCCCTGACCAAAAAGGCAGACAGGCGGATAACAGGCATAAGTGATGCAATGTATAATGATGGCATATCTGAAGTATGCATGCTTAATTCAAATGGCTTTTCGGGAAGCTATAATAGTACGATTGCCATGGTCTATGTAAGCGCTATCTCACGTGATGGAGGAGATACCTCTACTGGTGATTATTTCGGGATCGCCAGAAATCCTGCAAATATGGATCTGGAAGAAATTGCCGGAAATGCAGCGAGAAGATCAGTGACAATACTGGGAGGGAAAAAAATAAAGTCATCAAAGATGGATATAATACTGGATCCGGTGGTAGCTGCCCAGTTCATGGGAGTGATCGCTTCCACCCTGAATGCGGATTCGGTCCAGAAGGGCAAATCCCTTTTTAAAGACAAACTGGAAAAGAAAGTGTTTAAGATAGACATAGATATATTTGATGACGGCACTCTTCCAGACGGACTTGCTTCAAAACCCTTTGATGGAGAAGGAGTCATAAAAGGAAAAACTGCTGTATTTGAAAAAGGCGTACTGAAGACTTTTCTATATGACACCTATACGGCGAGAAAGGGCGAAACACTTTCAACAGGCAATGCATCCAGGGCCTCATACCGTTCCACACCGGATGTGGGAGTGTCAAATTTCTATATAAGCCCCGGTGAACATGATCCGGAGGATATGGTAAAGCTAATAGATAAGGGCTTATATATTATGGATATAATCGGGCTCGGATCCGGCACAAATCCAATATCGGGCCAGATGAGCGTGGGGGCAAAGGGCCTTATGATCGAAAAGGGAAGCCTGACCCATCCTGTAAAGGAAGTGACTATAGCTACTGATATCCTGAGCTTCCTATCAGGTTTTAAAATGCTTGGGAATGATCTTAAATTTGTTCCTTCAGGGGGCTATATGGGAAGCCCCTCGATACTGATTGAAAATATTGCCATAAGCGGGAAGTAGAAAAGAGCGCAGGTTCTATTTGTTATTTTTACTGGTTTTATGTTAATATTTTTAAATTATTATATGGATCAATAAGAATTCCGGATATTATATAAATTGAGTATATTACAGTCAATTATTTTAGGCATAATCCAGGGGATCACAGAGTTTTTTCCTATATCGAGCTCAGGGCATCTGGTGATCATCCCCTTTTTTTTTGGATGGGACTATCCTCCCCTGTATTTTACCATTACTGTTCATTTTGCCACTCTTCTTGCTGTGCTTACTGTTTTTTACAGAGATATATACAGGATAATAAAAGCGGTGATCTTAAGTCTATTCAAAAAGAAATGGCGGCAGACATATGAATTTAAAAGCGGTATCTTTATAATTGCTGCCACCGTACCTGCTGCACTGGCGGGATATTTCCTGGATGATCTTTTTGAGGGCTTTTTTTCAAATCCTCTTGCTGTGGCGGGATTTTTGCTGTTTACAGCATTTATACTATGGGTAAGCGAGATGATAGGCAAAAGAATTGTCCGGAAGACGGAATTTGGTTTTATGAGTGCTCTGACAGTAGGAATAGGACAGGCTCTTGCTATTTTTCCTGGCATTTCGAGATCCGGGACAACAATCTCCTTTGCACGCTTTTTCGGGATCAAAAGGGAAGAAGCAGTGAGATTTTCTTTTCTGCTCTCAATACCAATAATACTGGGATCATTTCTTTTTGAGATATCAAGATCCGCTGAAGTGGTATTCGGGGGCGGAAGCGGGGTATTATGGAGCCTGATCGCAGGACTTGTATCTGCATACCTGGCCGGGTATTTTGCAATAAAGTATCTGCTATATCTTGTCAGAAGGAAAAATTTGAATATTTTTGCGCTATATTGCATTTGCCTTTCTGCAACTATTTTTATATTTTATATAATAAAATAATATTTAAAAGGGCGGTTAAAAAATTATGAAAGGTGTAATACTTGCGGGAGGACTCGGTACGCGTATGATGCCGTGTACAAAAGTGACAAATAAACATCTGCTTCCAGTATATAATAAGCCAATGATCTATTATCCATTGGGCACCATGGTAAAAGCAGGGCTTAAAGATATCATGATAGTAACCGGCGGCAATAATGTGGGAGACTTCTTAAGGCTACTTGGGAACGGGAGCGAATTCGGGCTAAAGGATATGAATTATACATATCAGGAAGGCGAAGGAGGCATAGCAGATGCTTTAAAGCTTACAGAAAATTTTGTTGATGGGGGAAAAGTAATAGTCATGCTTGGTGACAATATCATAAAAGACGATATATCCAAAGCTGTAGCGGAGTTCGAAAAGCAGCCGGAAGGCGCAAGGATATTTTTAAAACAGGTACAGGATCCCGAAAGGTTTGGAGTCGCCGAGATAAAGGATGGAAAGGTCATAAATATTGAAGAAAAGCCAAAAAGTCCAAAATCAAACTATTCGGTAATAGGCCTTTATATGTATGACAATCAGGTCTTTGATATAGTCAGGACCTTAAAGCCCTCAGACAGGGGTGAGCTTGAGATAACCGATGTCAATAATGAGTATATCAAAAGGGGCAATATGACCTACTCTATCATAGATGGATGGTGGACCGATGCCGGCACCTTTGAATCGCTATACAGAGCAAGCAGGCTTGTAGCTGAAGATAAGATATAGATAAACGGCTGTATAAAAATTCACATGATGATCATAATTTTATAATCGACTGCCTGGCAGGCTATCCAGGTTTTAAGCCGGATTATTTTGGAGCATAGATAAAAAGGAGAAAATGGATAAAAATTACTATTCTTTGGACGGGGAAGAAGTTTTAGAATCATTAAAAACTTCTAAAAAGGGATTAACAGAAGAAGAAGCCAGAAATAGATTAGAAAAATATGGGACCAATGAGATAAAGAAAATAAAAGGGATCTCGCCGCTGGGAATATTTGTCAGGCAGTTTACTTCATTTATCACTATAATCCTTCTGGCAGCTATTGTTATTTCTCTGCTGATGGGAGAGAAGCTGGATGCTATTGTCATCTCTATAATAGTGATCCTTAATGGATTATTTGGCTTTGTCCAGGAATATAAAGCAGAGAAAGCCATTGAGGCGCTAAAAAAATTAACTGCATTAAAGGCAATAGTCATCAGGGCCGGAAGGGAAAAAGAAATTGATTCTAAAGAATTGGTCCCTGGCGATATCATCTTATTGGAGACTGGAAGCAAGGTCCCTGCTGATGCAAGACTATTCCAGATCTCCAGCTTAGAAGTAGACGAGGCACCGCTGACTGGTGAATCGGTACCGTCAAAAAAAAATACCGGTACAGCTGATGAAAAAACACCGGTAAATGATCAAAAAAATATGGTTTTTATGGGGACGATCGTAACGAAGGGCCATGCAAGGGCAATTGTCACAAGTACAGGCATGGACACAGAAATGGGCAAAATTGCTGAACTGGTACAGGAAGTAAAGGAGAAGCTGACTCCTTTGCAGGAAAAATTGAAACAGTTTGGCAAATGGCTCGGCTATGTCACTATCGGGATCTGCATCATTGTTTTTGGAGTTGGTATTTTAAGAGAATATTTTAGATCAGGTTCTTTTGATATAGAATATGTAAGCGAAATGTTTTTGGCTTCAGTTGCTCTCGCTATAGCTGCTATCCCTGAGGGCCTGCCTGCTATTGTTACAATTTCTCTGGCTCTTGGCGTTAGAAAAATGGTCAAACAAAATGCCCTGATCAGACAGCTGCCTGCTGTTGAGACATTGGGCTGTACTAATGTGATCTGCTCTGATAAAACCGGGACCCTGACAAAAAACGAGATGACTGTCAGGGAGATTTATACCAATAATACATTGATCAAAGTCACTGGCAATGGTTATGAACCGGATGGCAGATTTATTGGCTCCGGCGAGAAAATAATAGATACAGCCAATATTAGGCTGCTGCTCGAGATCGGCTCCCTTTGCAATGAATCAAGATTGAATTATGATAAAAAGTGGAAAATATTCGGGGACCCTACTGAAGGGGCGCTGCTTGTCTCTGCTGAAAAACTGGGTCTAAAAAAGACTCGATTGGAAAAAGATTTCCCGCAGATAGATGCTATCCCATTTGATTCTGAAAGAAAGGCTATGACAACGATCCATGAAGTAAATAATGATCATATTGCCTATACTAAAGGAGCGCCGGATGTGATCCTTGACAAGTGCAAGTATATATATATTGACGGCAATATAAGCGAGCTGACCGGAGAAGACAAAAAAAGGATATTGAAGATCAATCAGGATATGGCCAAAAAGGCCTTAAGGGTCCTGGGCTTTTCCTATAAGCCATTGGTGCCGGGATACTCTATGGAGCCAGAAGAGCTGGAAAATGATTTGATCTTTGTGGGATTGCAGGCCATGATCGATCCGCCGAGAGAGGGAGCCAGGGAAGCCATTGCGAAATGCAAAGATGCAGGTATCAGAACTGTAGTAATAACCGGGGACCACAAATTTACGGCAGTTGCAATAGCAAAAGAGCTGGGCCTATTTAAGGATGGCGATAGAGCGATCAGCGCAGATGAACTGGATAGATTAAGCGACGGGGAACTAAATGAGATCGTAGAGGATATAGTGATCTATGCAAGGGTGAGTCCGCTGCATAAGGTAAAAATATTAAATGCGCTAAAGGGAAAGGGGCACATTGTTGCAATGACCGGCGACGGCATAAATGATGCTCCGGCATTAAAGAAAGCCGATATTGGGATCGCAATGGGTATCACAGGGACAGATGTAGCAAAGGAAGCTTCCGATATGGTGCTGACAGATGATAATTTTGCTTCGATCGTTAATGCAGTAGAGGAAGGAAGAGGCATCTACAGCAGCATCAAGCAATTTGTCCAATATACTCTCTCTTCTAATCTTGGTGAGATACTTGTTATTTTCATGGCAATTCTTATGGGCTGGCCCCTCCCCCTGATCGCAATTCAAATACTCTGGGTAAATCTATTGACTGACGGCCTGCCTGGATTGGCACTGGGCCTGGATCCTATTAGTAAAGATATTATGAAAAAACCGCCAAGAAAGAGAGAAGAGTCAATAATATCCAGGGATGTTATTGAGAATATATTAATAGTCGGTTTTGTGATGATGGCAGGAACATTGTTTTTATTCCATAGCTATGGAATTGAGACCCTGAAGGCAAAATCAATAGCTTTTACCGTGCTGGTCATGTTCCAATTATTCAATGTGCTGACATACAGGGCAAAGAATTTTAAGATCAATATCAAGACAAGCAGATTTTTAGTCGGTTCTGTGATCATTACGATAATATTGCAGCTTGCAGTGCTTTATACGCCATTAAATATTGCTTTTAAAACGGTACCCCCTGGACTATTTGATTGGGCCAGGATACTCCTGGCATCCAGCTTATTATATATAATACTGGAATCGATAAAAATGTTTAAAAGCTGCAGGGAAAGAAAAATGCATGCAAAAACCGGACCAAAGATAGGATAATGAAAGAAGTAAGAAAAACAAATATATTTATTTATTTATTAATTGTTTTAAAAGGTTTTATTATAGGCATTGCAAATATAATCCCGGGTGTATCGGGCGGGACGGTAGCGCTAATATTAAATATCTATAAGCGCATAATAGCTTCTATAGGAAATTTATCTTTTAGTACCATAAAATCTATTATAAGGCTATTTTCTTTTAGAAAAAAACATTTTAATGATTTTAAAAAAGAGATGATACGCGTGGATGCACTTTTTCTGATATTGATCTTATTTGGTGCCGCAGTCGCTATTATCGTATTTTCAAATCTTATTACTATTTTACTTGAGACCCGTCATGATATTACTTATGGGTTCTTCTTCGGATTGATCCTGGCATCGATAGTGATCCCATTTTCAAAGATTAAAAATAAAAATTTTAAAGTTTTCCTGAGCATCCTGATTGGCATTGCACTTATAAGCGCACTCTCATTTATAATAAGTGATGAGCAGCAAATAAATAATGCAAGGATAGCAAATGAAATATCAATGGCATCTCAAACAAAAGGTATTGATATTGATATAGGTAAATTGACTATGATGTTTTTAACAGGCATACTTGTGACTTCAGCAATGATCCTGCCAGGCATCAGCGGTTCTTTCATTGCCCTTATGATGAGGCAGTATTTTTTGCTTCTACAGGCAGTGTCCGAAAGAGAATTATTAATACTTGGTATTTTCGCAATAGGGGGCCTTATAGGGTTAAAGTTTTTTGCAAAGGTCATGAACTATTTATTCAAAAAGTGCCATGATATTTTAATGGCCTTTATCTCCGGGCTGGTACTGGGTTCATTGTGGATCATGTGGCCCTTTAAGAATACTTTTATTGTGGGGGATGAAGTGCTTTATCTAAGCAATAAAATACCTGATTCATTTGGACAAAATGAATGGTTTACACTGGCTGCATTTATATTTGGCATTGCGGTAGTAATGATGATGATGCTGGCCAATAAAGGCATTAAGAAGGGTCAAAAGGAATCAGGTCGATAATTCTTTTTGGATGTTTAAATATAATTTTAAAGAGTTCAATAAACCTGCTATCTTTTGTTAGTAATTTTATATAATTAAATTTCATTTATTAAGTTATATAACCAGAATAATCAGGAACAGCCTGTATTAATATTGAATTTTCAACTTTTTTAATTTTGGCAGCTTCAAGAGCTTCTTTTGGTGTCTTGCCCACACCAGCTACATCTTTATAATCGGGGCATAATGCTACCCACAGCCTATCTTTGATATATGGTTTTAAAACCTTGCTTAAATCTATTGTTGAATTCTCTTTCATTTCATTTCTCCCTTCATCTTGTAAATGCTAAGCTATTATAACATTCTTCAATATCGAATTAAAATTATTCGATAATTACAAATATATTTATTACAAAGAAGTTATATTGGTGGAATTACATACTGCGCATGATCTGATTTCATAAAAACCCCTCCAGCAGCCTTCAGAGATGATATATGCCCAGGTTATCTCATCGCTATTGCCATTATTCTGTATGGCCCATAGATTGCCCCTGACTGTATTGCCGGCAGATCTACCTTCTGCTTGTCCGGATGAAAAGGGCCCGGCTTCGCTTACTGCATGTGCCAGCTCTTTAATATCAGAACCATTCCCTCCTTCACTATTCTGAGGGTTCTGAAATATAAGGGCATTGCCCTGTTCCTTTACTATGCCGTAAAATTTGTCTTCATTCCCGCATTCAAGACATTTATACATCCGTCCCCCTTGATAATGATTTTTAAATAACCTGTTAATATCAGTTATTATAGTATATTACCAGTTATAATCAATACAAAATAATATAATTATAAATATAAATATAATGTATATATAAATACTTAAAACACTATTAAAGTATGTTACAATTATAATCAACACTATAATTGATATAATAATTTCACTTTGTAAATATGCAGTAAATTCTGCTAATATAATATAGGATCAACAAAATAAAGTAAGGAGTACAGGGCTTATGGTTC
>CBDUUS010000016.1:0-12653 GCA_965370465.1 uncultured bacterium
GGAGGAAATAATGATAGATAAAAGTGTGGAAATTTCAGGGGTACAATTTAAAAATCCTTTAATAGTAGGATCAGCTACTCCGACCTGGGACTCCACAAGAATAAAAAAATGCATAGATGGCGGAGCTTCAGGAGCAATTGCCAAATCTTTGTTTGGGAATTCTGCTGCTATCGGAAGAAAATATCCCAGACCGAGGTTTAAACTGTTTGATTACAGGGAGTATCCGGGATATCCAAATAATTTGGCAGGAAGTTTTACATTAAGATCTTTAGAAGAGTGTTCTTCTCTAAATTATGAAGATTATATGGTTGATATTGATAGAGCTAAGGACCTGGTAGGAGATGACGGAGTAGTAATAGCCAGCCTTTCAGGTTCCACAAAAGAGGAATGGAAAGAAATGTGCGAGATGGTCAATCAAACTAAAGCAGACTGGGTAGAGCTCAATAATTCCTGTCCTTTTGCGGCGGATATGGGAATAAAAATAGGTGCGGGAGCTGTTGACCTGACCAGGGAATTTGTGCATACATGCAACAGCGTATTAAAAAAACCTTTTAGTGTAAAAATTACGCCACAGACATCAGACTCGATCTCACTCGCTAAAATGGTGGAAGAAGAAGGCGCCTCTGCTGTTAATCTTTCTGCAAGGCTTTCAGGAATAATGATCGATATTGGTACCGCTGCACCTATTGGATGGGGTTCTATTGGAGGGTATGGCGGACCGTACCTGCTTGGGTATGGATTGAAGACCGTGTTTCAAATAGCAAAAGCAGTAAAAATCCCAATTATTGGGGGCCTTGGAGTATGGAAATGGCAGGATGTAATCAAATATATAATGGTAGGCGCAAGCATAGTTCAGACAGTAACTGCTGTAATGTTGCAGGGCTTCAATGTCTCTGGCAAGTGGATCAAAAATATTGAACAATGGATGGAAGCTAAGGGATATAAGAGCATAGACGATATAAAGGGAATCGCACTGGAAAACATAATAAAGACCTCGGAAGTCGAAAGGGATTTTAAGGGTATAAAATTTTCAATAGATACTGATCTCTGCAATAAATGCGGAGCATGTCAAAGAAGCTGCATGTATGAAGCAATAACTGTTACAAAGGCAGGAGCAGTTATAAATGAAGATTTATGTGACAGATGCGGAATGTGTTATGAAGTATGTCCTGAAAAAGCAGTGAGCATTCACAGAAATAATTAATGATCATTTTTTAAATAGACCGGCTGAAAAAATGGATGGACCAAAATATTTTTTACTGGATATTGATCTCTCTAAGAGAAAAATGGAAAAAAGGGCCATTGCTGATAGATTAATAGAAGAATATATTGGCGGCAGCGGTTTGGGCGCATATGAGCTTTATTATAATTCAAATATTTATTGCGACCCTCTTGGGGAAGATAATATACTGTTATTTTTGGCCGGTCCTCTTACAGGCACTTTATGCCCCGGTTCCGGCAGGAACGTAGTAGTATCAAAGTCACCTTTAACGGGAATATGGGGTGAAGCTAATGTTGGCGGAAAATGGGGAAGGGAATTAAGAAGAGCAGGATGGATGGGAATAAGGCTGACCGGAAAAGCGGATACTCTTTCATATATTTTTATTAATGATGAAAAAGTAGAGATAGTCTGTTCCCCGGAGCTCCAGGGGATAGATACTTTTAAAGCTGAAAAAGCTCTCCGTGATTTAACATTTCAGAATTCGAAAGTTGCATGTATTGGACCAGCAGGCGAGAACCTTTGCCGTATTGCTGGAATTTTTACAGATGGGATCGAGGCAAGGGCAGCGGCAAGATGCGGACTTGGAGCAATAATGGGCTCAAAAAATATTAAGGCTATAGCGGTCCATGGAACTGGAAGACCATATGTATACAATGAAAAGGGATTAAAGAAATATGTAAAAGCTATGATGCCTGATTTCTTAAAGGGGACCGTGAGATTAAGAGAAATGGGGACCCCTGGTCTTGTAATAAACCAGGAAAAAATGGGTTCTTTCCCTATAAAAAATTTCAAGCTGGATGATTATAAAGATAAAATAGAAAATATTAGCTGGGAAAGGCTGAAGGAAACTATTTTTGAGAAAAAAGTTAATTGTGCAGGCTGTTCAATTGCATGCGGGAGACTGGTAAGGGTTAAGGAAGGAAAATATATAGAAGATGAAATCAATGCCGGACCGGAATACGAGACAATAGGCATGCTGGGAAGTAATCTGCTGATCGATGACCTGGAAGCTATCCAATTTTTAAACCAGAAATGCAATAGGATAGGAGTAGACACTATTGAGGCAGGTGCATTAATAGGGTTTGCAATTGAAGCATTTGAAAAAGGTTATATAAATACTAAAAATACAAATGGTTTAAAACTTCAATGGGGAGATTCTGAAATTGTATCAACCATACTTGATGGCTTCTCTGCAAATAAGGGCTTTGGAAGATTGCTTTCAAGCGGGTATAGAAACCTATTCCAATCCTGGGGACAGGAGACTGCCTATTTTGCGCCTCAGGTCAAGGGGCTGAGCTTTCCTGCACATGATCCCCGCGCTTATAATTCGATAGCTGTTGGTTTCTCAACTTCCAATAGGGGAGCCTGCCACCTGCAGGCTTTTTCACATGTTTTTGAGCGCGTAGTGGCAATGCCTGAAATTGGTATTGATAAACCCATGGATCCATTATCGTATGAAGGCAAAGGTGAAAAAGTTGCTTTAATACAAAATGTAATGTGTCTTTTTGACTCGCTTTCTTTATGTAAATTTGATTTGTTTGGAGGGATCAAACCAGGGGAGATTTCAGAGATGCTGGCTCTTGTCACTGGAATTAATTTTAATTCTAAAATGATTTTAGATGCAGGAGATAGGATATTTAATTTAAAAAGGCTATACAATAATAGGTGTGGGATTACCAGGGCCGATGATATATTACCGGGGAGATTTTTAACTGAAGCCAAAAAACACTCGATGGCAAAGGGCAATCTGCCCCCTCTGGATGCAATGCTTAACGATTATTACAGTTTCAGGCAATGGGACCCAGAAGGTAATCCAAAAAAAGAAAAGATCAAGGAATTGGGAATTACAATATGATTGACTTAAAAATATTTTTCCCGAATATAGTTTTGGCCGGTGAAAGGATACTTGAAGATGTGACCGGTCAAATAAAAAGGCTCAATGGTAAAAATGTACTTATTATAACTGATTGCAATATCAGTAAATTACCTTTTATGGGAACAATAGAGGGCATAATTAAAAAAAGCGGGTTCAATGTATCAATTTGGAATAAAGTCATACCGGATCCTAATTTAGCTGTAATAGAAAAAGCTCTCAGGTTTTTGGATAATAATAATTGTGATTTAATTATTGGAATCGGAGGCGGAAGCGTATTAGATACTGCTAAAGCAGTATCGGTAATTACCACTAATGGAAAGGATATAGAAGCATGTCTTGGTCTTTTTAATATCAAGAAAAAGGGTCTGCCCCTGATACTTGTTCCGACGACCTCAGGTACAGGCAGCGAAGCTACACATATTTCTGTGCTGTTAGATGAAAGGACAAACCAAAAAGTAGCAATTTATTCAGAGTTTAATATGGCAGATGCAGTGATTATTGATTATCAGCTTACATATGACCTTCCTCCAAAGATCACTGCAGAGACAGGCATAGATGCTTTGACGCACGCTATTGAAGCCTTTGTAAGCAGAGGAGCAAACTTTTTTAGCGATTTACTGGCAATCAATGCTATTGAAAAGATTGGCAGGAATATAACAGTGGCCTATCTAAAAGGCAGCCGGGATAGGGAAGCAAGAAAAGAGATGGCTCTGGGTTCTTTTTATGCTGGAATGAGTTTTTGCAGTGCGGGCCTTGGAGCTGCCCATGGATTGGCATATCCTTTAATCGACCATGACCTTTCACACGGCAGGTCAGTGGGTGTATTTCTGCCATGGGTAATGGAATATAATCTTAATTCTGCAAAAAATAAATTTTCAAGAATAGCAAAAGCACTGGATGGATCATTAAATGAAATATCAGAAAATGTGGCAGCAGAAAAGTCCATAGAACTGGTAGTAAAGATCCTGGGCGATTTAGGAATTTCTTACAGGCTAAGAGATTATGGGGTAGAAATAGAAAATCTTGGCAGTATGGCTAAAAGCGCATTTGAAAATACTAAAAGGCTGCTTGACTCTAATCCCAGAAATATTTTACTGGCAGATGCCGAAGCGATATATAAAAAAGCTTTCTAAGAATATAGTAAAAATTATGGAACATATTAAAACTGACATACTGGTTATCGGAGGCGGAGGAGCCGGCTGCAGGGCCGCTTATGCTGCCAGGAAAAATAATCCCAAATTGGAAGTGATGTTAGCAACAGAGGGCCTGTTAGGATTTAGCGGAAGCACTAATTTGTTTGCATCAGAAACATTAGGGATAAATGCTCCATTTGATTTTGAAGGTGATGGGGATAGTCCGGATATTTATTATCAGGATATGGTCAGAACTGGAATAGGACTGGCTGGCAGTGAGCTATGTAAAATAATTGCGGATGAATCAGCTGAGAGGATCAAGGAACTTATGGACCTCGGGCTGAAGTTCAATGAGGGTCCTGACAGAAAGATAAAACAGATAAAGTTATCAGGGTGCAGCAGGGCAAGATCGATGTCGGTCAATGGTAGAACAGGTATCGAGATAGTGAAAGTCCTGAAGGAAGCTATCCATAGATCAGGTGTAAAAATAATTGAAAACTGCCAATTTTTAGACTTCATAAACCCGGAAGGAATTGTTTCTGGCGGAATATTTTTTAAATCAGGCGGACCTCTTTTTATTGAATCAAAAGCAGTAATTCTGGCAACCGGCGGGGCGGGCAGAATTTTTAAATATAATGTTAATTCTAAATTTTCTTTTGGTGATTATGGTTATGCTGCTGCATTAAAGGCAGGAGCAAAACTGGTAAACTTCGAATTTATACAGATTGGACCCGGTGTTGTTTTTCCTCCGACAAAATTTATTATTCATTCATATATGTGGTCCTTTTTACCAAAACTGTTAAATAAAGATGGAAAAGATTTTTTACGGGAATATTTACCAGATGATATTGATGAAAAAGAAGTATTAAAAGCAAAAAGATTTTCCTATCCCTTCTCTTGCAGAACCAGTGCAAAATACCTCGATATAGCTATATTTAGTGAAATCATAAAGGGTAAAGGCACTGCTAATGGAGGTATTCTGCTTGATATTAGCCATATCAAAACTGATGAGTTAAAAAGAAAAGCAGAGGTTCTATATAAAGTATTTAAAAAAATTGATTTTGATATAACAAATAAAAGACTTGAAATAGCTCCAATGGTACAGTCATTTAATGGAGGGATCCTGATAGATGGCAGTACAGGAACAGGGGTCGAGAGCCTATTTGCAGTCGGAGAGGCAAGCGGAGGCGTTCACGGGGCAGACAGGCCCGGCGGGAATAATTTAACTGAAAGCCAGGTATTTGGACATAGAGCCGGTATGGCAGCTGCTGATTATGTATCAGGCAAATGCGGGATCAATAAATTTAGTAGAGAAAAAATAAGATACCTTTTATCTGATAGCGGCAGAACAGAAATAAAAACGGTAAATTGTTTAAAGGACCTGTTTTCCAGATATATAAGCATCATTAGAAATAAGGAAGGTCTGGAAAAAGTTATTTCAGTAACTGAAGAAATCATTGGAAAAAATATTAAGAAAAAGAATCATATGCTTTCAGGATCTTATTCAATGGCAATAGCCGGGAATGCAATTGCAAAAGCTGCACTTTTAAGAGAAGAAAGCAGAGGGACCCATTACAGGGAAGATTTTCCTCTGGAGTCTAATTTTTTACAGAGAAGAATACTGGTTCAATTTAAGCAAAATAAAATAATCTCAAGTTTCGAGAAATAATTATTAAATATTTTGGGAGTGGTTAGATGAAAGATTTCAGGGATTATCTAAAAATCTTAAGAGAAAAAGGCGAGGTAACTGATATAAATAAAAGGGTGAGTCCAATAATAGAGATAGGTATGATCGAGAAAGAATATGATAGAAAAAACACTATATTTTTTAAGAAATTAGATGGTTATGATATACCGGTTGTAGCTAATATTTTTAATAAAAGAGAAAATATTGCCGAAGCCCTTGGAGTTGAACCAGATAGGATAAAAGAAAAAATTATTGAGTCTGTGGAAAATCCGTTAAAAACTGTAGTTTCCAAAACCAGTGCCCCTGTCCATGAAATAATAAAGACAGGGAAAATCAACCCGCTGAAAATCCTGCCGATTCCCAAGCACTATAAAAAAGATGAAGGCAGATATATAACTTCAGGAGTAATATTGGCCAGGGACCCTGAAACAGGCATTAGAAATCTTTCCTTTGCAAGGATGAAAGTAAATGAGAATAATAAAATCAATGTAATGATAAACAGGGATAGGCATCTTATGCGGTATTTTCTCAAGGCTGAGAAAAAAAATCAATCTCTTGATGTAGCGGTGATAATAGGGGCCCATCCTGCAGTTTGGCTGGAAGGGGCTATGCCTGATGGTCTTGTAAATGATGATATGGATGAAATGAATATAGCTGCTGCGCTAAGCGGCGAGTCTCTAAAAGTCGTCAAAGGAAAAACGATAGACCTGGAATATCCTGAAAATGCCGAAATTGTAATTGAAGGCAGACTTATAAATGGAGCAAGGGAAGATGAAGGTCCCTTTGGTGATTATTCCGGGGTTTACGATGTCCCCCCGAGGAAAAATCCCATAATTGAAATTTCTGCCATAGTAATGAGAAAGGATGCTATCTACCATGATCTGCTGCCACATACTTTTGAACATTTTTATCTTGGAGGGATCCCCCGTGAAGCAGATCTTTTAAAGAGGGTAAGAATTGCAGTTCCTTCGGTGCAGGATATACACCTGACCCCCGGAGGATGCGCGCGTTTCCATGCCGTGGTTAAATTAAAGAAAAAAGCGGAATCAGAAGCGAATCATGCTGTTTTTGCTACTCTTTTCCCTACAGAATCAGCCAGGGATATTAAAGTAGTAGTTATTGTTGATGAAGATATAGATATTTATAATCATTTTGATGTCGAGTGGGCCATTGCGACCAGGGTGCAATGGGACAGGGATATTTTTGTAGTTAAAAAAATGGAAGGGCTTCTTGACCCTTCAGCAATTTCTACTACGCCTTCTTCTATTTTGAATAATAATGATGAGGTTTTAACTTCAAAAGTCGGGATAGATGCTACTATCCCATTTGATAAGCCTGAATGGCGGGATCTGTATGAACGTATAGGTTTTTAAAATAATTATATGGGGGTATATTATGGGAAGTATTAAAAAAGAAGAATTATTGTCAAAACATAAGGAATATATGATGCCTTCGGTCCATACCAGTTTTAAGGAACCTTTATGTATTAAAAAAGGTGAAAATGAATATCTGACTGACCTGGAAGGAAAAAAATATCTTGATTTTTATACGGGTATTATGGTAGTAATCTCGGGCCATTGCAATAAAAAAGTCACAGATGCTGTTTCTAAACAGATCAGGGAAATTCAGCATTCCACCTCTTTCTTTATTAATATACCGGTTGTGGAGCTGGCAGAAAAGCTGGCTAAGATCACTCCTGGAAAACTGAAGCAATCATTTTTTGTGAACTCAGGTTCTGAAGCAGTTGAAGGAGCTGTAAACCTGGCACAAATATTTACAGGAAAAGAAACAATAATAGGCTTGCAGCACGGTTATCATGGAAGGACATTACTGGCCAGGACACTGACCGCTATTTCTGTCTGGCGCGAGGGTCAAACAAATGTACCCAATATAAGGTATACTCCAAATGCATACTGCTACAGATGCCAGTTTAATTCAACTCCTGACTGTTGTGATATGGCCTGCGCGAGGTATTTGGAGGAAGTGATCCAATCCCAGACCAAAGGGGAAATAGCCTGTTTGATCGCAGAGACTATACAGGGAGTGGGAGGCTTGATCGTGCCTCCAAAGGATTATTTTAAGGTACTTTCAGAAATAACCAGAAAATATGGAGGGCTCCTTATTATTGATGAAGTACAATGCGGTTTTGGCAGGGCCGGAGGAAAGATGTTTGCAATAGAACATTATGATGTAGAACCGGATATTATGGTCATGGCCAAGGGATTGGCAAATGGGTTTCCAATAGGAGTATTTATATCCAGTGAAGAGATAGCTTCATGTTTCCATGGTCCTACTGTATCGACTTTTGGGGGAAATCCTGTCTCGAGTGCTGCTGCTTCTGCAAATATTGACTATCTTATTGAGAACAGGATTATTGAAAATTCCGAGAAAGTCGGCGAATTTTTTAAAGAGCAGCTTTTACTTCTTAAATAAAAATATAAAATTATTGGAGTTATCAGGGGCAGGGGGCTTGTTTGGGGCCTTGAACTTGTAAAAGATCTAAATACTAAAGAACCTGCTTCTGAAGAAGCTGAAACAATGCTTCAATACTGTAAAGACGGCGGGTTGATTATTGGCCAGTCTGGAGATTTTTTCCATATCTTAAGGCTTGGACCGCCATTAAATATTTCTGAAGAAAGAGTATTTGAAGGAATAAAGATATTGGATAAGGCTTTTTCCAGGTTAAATTATAAATAAAAAACCTTATGGATATTTTATATAAGAGATAGGAGGTGAAATACTGAAAGTTTTTTAGCTTAAAAAACATAAATCGAAAGGAGGTGTGTCATGGGGCTTACGCCAGGTATACTGATAGTATACATAGTATTGGAAATAGTATTGGTGCTTGCGGTGCTGATCTATGAGTTTGGTATTAAAAAAAATGGTAAAAAGCAAAAATCATAACACAATAGGGAGGTGAGACGAGATGAATGTTTCTTTTTATGTGACTTTAGCAATTTATCTGGTGGTTTTAGTCATTATAGGTGTGATTGTTTCCAGGAGAACTAAGACTTTTGATGACTATTTTCTTGCCGGAAGAAAACTGGGGCTATGGCCGACTACAGCAACCATGCTTGCGAGCTGGGCTGGAGCAGGCGTAGTGATAGGATTTGCCGGGTACTTTTTTGAAGGCGGGTACTCAATGATATGGATTGCTATCCCCACGGCAATCGGAGTTTATGCTTTCGCATTTTTACTGTCTAAAAAGATTAGTAATATAAGGCAATATACTATTCCCGATATATTGGAAAAAAGGTATTCAAAGGCTGCAAAGTGGGTCGGGGCAATTTTTATTTTAGTATATATGCTAGGCCTTACAGCAGCTAATTTTATGGCAGCCGGATATATATTGCAGACCGTAGTCGGACTCAGGTTTGAGATCGGGATGATAATCGCAGCAGTGGTCATTGTGATTTATACTATGCTGGGTGGATTAAAGGCCGTTGCGTGGACAGATCTGTTCCAATGGGCAGTATTATTGCTTGGAGTGCTGCTGGCAATAATTTTCGTCCTTATAAGGCTGGGCGGCTGGAATGCTATGCATATGCAGATCGCTGAGTCAGCAGACTGGATGCTGTACCCAATGGCTGTGTTTGATGTAAAGACAATAATATCCTTCTTCTTTATTTTTACGCTGCCATTTATTATAGATCCCATCATGTACCAGAGATGCTATGCAGCAAGAACACCGAGAATAGCAAGGCTTTCTGTTACATTTACCGGTCTTTTTGATGGGTTCTTAACTTTTGGTGCTATAGTAATAGCTTTTGGAGCATTTATACTATTTGGGAATGTCGAAGGGTTCGCTCCTGATTCATCATTTCCTATGGTAATAATGGAAGTTCTCCCGGGTTATCTGGGCGTATTTATATTGATTGCTCTCATAGCTGCTGTGATGTCAAGCTCAGATACCACTTTGCTTATATGCGGCGGTACTGTGTCCCAGGATTATTATAAGAGTATTGCAAAAAAAGCAGATGATAAAAAAATGAAAATAATCACTGTTGCCTCTATACCAATATTTGCCGTTCTGGCATTATTCCTTGCGTGGCAGTTTGATTTTATTATGGAAGTCTGCATCTTTGCATTTACTGTTTTCGTATCCGGGGCCGTACTGCCGATCATCGGGGCATTTTACTTTAAGCGTGCAACTAATGCAGGCGCTATTGCTTCTATGGTCGGTGGTGGGGGAATTGCTATACTCTGGAAGATACTTGGTGAACCAGGCGGCTATGATTCAGTTTTACCCGGATTAGCAGTTTCGATCATATTGTATTTTGCAGTATCGTATTTGACAAAGAGACCGGACCCTGAAAAGGTTGAATTATTTACACAAAGCAGCGAATCTTTAGAAGGGGTTACTGAATAGCTAAGAAAAAATAATGAAAAAGAGAAAAATAGTTGTAGGTATCTCAGGTGCAAGCGGAGTGGCTTTTGGAATAAGGCTGATCAGGTACTTTAAAGAGGACTCTGATTATGAGGTGCATCTAACCTGGGGAAATGAAGCAAAAAATATTGTTGAGATTGAAACTACAAATAGTATTCAAGAAATTGAAGATCTTGCAGATTTCTCATATGGCATTGATGAACTAAAGGCCCCTGTGGCTTCCGGGAGCTTTATTACCGAAGGAATGGTCATAGCGCCCTGTTCTATGAGGTCCCTGGGCGCTATCGCAAATGCGGTTCCCTATAATCTGCTTACCAGGGCCGCAAGCGTCTGCCTCAAGGAAAGAAGGAGACTTATTTTGCTGGTAAGAGAGTCGCCCTTGCATCTGGGATACATTGAAAACATGAAAAGGGTAACACTTAATGGGGGAATAATACTTCCCCCGGTGCTGGCCCTTTATAATCACATAAAAGATATTGATGATATAATAGATGTTTCTGTAGGAAGAATATTGGATTTATTGGGAATAAAGCATGATCTATGTAAAAGATGGGGCAATGACTATTAAATGGCTGAAATTATAAATAATGCTTCAGCAATAGAAAAAGCTGTAAAAATTTTTAATACAGGAAAACTGGAAGCAGGAAACTCAACCCCCGGGGAGTTAATAAATGAAGCATCCGGATTAAAGATCAGGTTCAGCGATATTGTAATAGCGGAATCCCTGGTGCAAAAAAAATGGTCCATTCAGGATTTTTGTGAAGAGATACTTAAATCCTTTAACCACTATCTCAAAGCCCTGGAACTTGGACTGGGAGAAGGCAGAAGTTTTTTACTGGGCAGCGTGGGCAGCGATCTGTATAAAAAAGGGCTCGATAATGGGGCAATTTTAAATGATACTTTTGTCAACAGAGCTATAGTATACACTCTGGCCACTGAAGTAGGAAACCATCAGATAGGATTGCAGCCGGCAGCAGGAACTGGTGATTCGTGTCCATATACAGGACTTCTAAGGGCACTTTTAGAAACAGAGAAAGAAAAAGAGAAAATAATAAGGGGGATGGCGGTCCTGTTAAAAGTGAGTACTGTTTTTAGAGCTGGCAAAACTACAACCGGCTGCAATATGGAAGGGTATGGCGCTGGAGCCTGTGCAACTGCCGCTTGTATTACAGAGATCAATGATGGCAGTCCCGGGCAGGTTGAAAAAGCTATGGTCCTTGCCCTCTCTCCGACTATTGCCGTTCCCTGTACCCCGAGAGTAATGATACCGGGATTATGCGCAAATCATATTGCTTCTGCCATAACTACCGGAAATAATGCTGCAAGAATAGTTTTAAACTCAAACATGGAAGTAAATGTTGATATTGATGCCATGGTCTCTATGGCTGCTGAAATACATAAAAAAGCTGCACCGGTCATAACTGAGATCAACTTAAAATGGCTCGGACCTTATTTCAATAAGAATAGCGAAGTTGATAAATGGATAGACCCGGAAGTTCTAAATGAAGAACAGCATCAAATAAATGCTGTTAAAAAGAATTCCCTGAAATACATGAAAGAGATTATAAAAAATTCCCCGGCTATCGACTGCCCTTTTGGAGATATTGTAGTCGGCGGCAGCAGTATGGCCGTTGGTTCGCCAACAAATATGGGCAGAATAATACACGAAATAATCGAAGGTGAGATAAGCAGTATAAGAATCGAGCTTACATCTGATCTATTTGTAAGAAGGGCCATAAATGTTCCCGGAATATTGATGGGGGCGATCCTTGGAGCAAAAACAGATGATATAAAAGCCTATAAAGAAATAATAGGATATGTTAAAAGAAAAAAAATAATAATCAACATTAAAAAGATTAAAGAGCCTGAGATACAAAGGATATATGTGAAAACAGATATTGGGGAGTATATGCTTGATTCAAGAAACAGAGGAGGCGGAAGGGTGACTATAATTGACGCTATCCCATCCAGAGAGAAAGCTGTGGAAGCGGCAAATAAACTGGGTATTGTAATCCCCCGCAGTTAGGTCAGTTTTTGAATTCTTCTTCAATAAAATGAGTATGTACCATGCCCTCGATGAATTTTTTATTTGCAAGTATCTTTCTGTGAAAAGGAATAGTGGTGCATATGCCTTCAATTTTGAATTCATCAAGAGCCCTTACTGAGCGGGCGATTGCACTTTTGCGGTCACTATCCCATATTATAAGCTTTGCCAGGAGTGAGTCATAGAACGGCGATATATTGCTACCTGTGCTTATAAATGTGTCTACACGCACTCCGGGACCGCCCGGAGCGCAGCTTTTGGTTATTCTTCCGGGACTTGGGACAAAATCATTTTGCGGATCCTC
>CBDUUS010000017.1:0-11936 GCA_965370465.1 uncultured bacterium
CTATCCAGACTGCTGGAAGATGGGATCCGGAGAAGTGGTTTATAGTGACAATGGGTTGTGATGATGTCGGCAAGCAACAGATCCGCGATGGGCTTACTGACGGTTCAGTTGCTTTCTACCCGGAAAGATATGGAGAGTATCTGGTGCCAGCATCTGTAGCGCTGATGAATGGCAAGCTCGTACCTCCATTCCTCTATGTTGAAAATGTTGTAATAAATACAGACAATATAGACGAATGGTATCCTGAATAATCATCAGTCGGAACTTTCTTTTAAAAGCTAAGGATTATTAAGAAGGTCGGGGGGACCAGAGGCCATAACAGGTCCCCCCGACCTAAGATTTAGGCGGTGATGAAGTGTCCAATAGTAATGGCATTGTTTTAAAGATGGAAAATATCACTAAAACATTTCCAGGCGTTAAAGCCCTGGAGGATGTATCTATTGATCTGCATAAAGGTGAAGTGCTCGGCATACTGGGGGAAAACGGTGCAGGGAAATCGACACTTATAAAGATCCTTGCGGGAAATTATATAAAAGACTCCGGACATATATATATTGATGAAAAGGAATTTGACATCAAGAGTCCGGCAGAGGCAATGGCATCAGGCATAAGAGTTATATATCAGGAATTAAATACTATCGATAATCTTACTGTGACTGAAAGTATATTTGTAGGCGAACAGATCGTAAAGGGTTCTTTAAAAATAGTTGATTGGAAGGCTATGACAGAGCAGGCAAAGAAACTTCTTGATACACTTAATGTAAAGCTTGATCCAAATGCAATAATAGGCGATTTATCTGTTTCGGAAAAACAGATAGTTGAGATTGCAAAGGCAATATCAAAGGAAGCAAAAATACTTGTAATGGACGAACCTACTGCAGCTCTTTCCGAGGAAGAGATAGAATCATTATTTAATATAATAAGGACCTTAAAGAAAAGAGGTGTCTCGATTATCTATATCTCTCATAGGCTAAAAGAAGTCTTTGAGATCGTAGATAGAGTCATAGTGCTCCGTGATGGGAAAAAGGTCGGTACTCAAAAAATACAGGAAACAGATCATGGCAAACTTGTGGCTCTTATGGTAGGAAGGGATATAAAGGACATGTATCCCAAGAAAGAAGTTGAGATCGGTGATGTGGTAATGGATGTAAAAAACTTAAGTGCCGATGGAATTAACAGTATTAGTTTTGAATTAAAAAAAGGTGAGATCCTTGGCATATTTGGTCTTCTGGGATCAGGCAGGACCTCACTGGTAAAGGCTCTGTTCGGTGCAAATAAGATAAAGAGCGGACAGATATTTATAAATGGTAAAAAAGCAGATATTAAAAATCCCTCAGTTGCAAGGGATAAAAGAATCGGATTGGTACCACTTGATAGAAAAGCGGAAGGGCTTGCCCTTATAATGGGAGTAAAGGAAAATATTACTCTTGCAAATATAAAAGATCTGGGACAGAGTTTTCTGATTAATAAAAAAAAGGAAAAACAAAGAGCAGAGAAATGGGTTGATGAAGTAGGTATAAGGACACCTTCTGTGGATCAGGAAGTCAATAGCCTTTCAGGAGGAAACCAGCAGAAAGTGGTGCTGGCCAAGTGGCTTGAAAGCGGTTCGCAGATAATAATATTAAATGAACCTACACGCGGGATAGATGTAGGTGCAAAGATTGAGATATATAGATTAATAGAGGATCTGTGCGAAAAAGGTTCTTCAATTATTATGATAAGTTCGGAACTTCCAGAAATACTGTCTATTGCTGACAGGATCATAACGATGAATAGAGGCCGGTTTACCGGCCAGTATTTAAGAAAGGAAGCTTCGGAGGAAAAGTTGCTTCAAAAAGCTTGTCTATAAAGCCCAGAGGGAGGATATTATGACAGAAAACGCGAATGCGGAGATCAGTAAAAAAAGACATTTTAAAATAAATAATACTGCAACACTATTTTTGATACTTGCCGGGTTATTTATTATTGCTTCTTATGTCGGAAGACCATTTTTCTTTTCAAGATTAAATCTCATACCTATGGTAAATAATCTTTCCTTTATAGGAATAGTAGCAGCTGTCCTTACAATGGTTATGGTTACGGGGGAGATCGATTTTTCTATAGGAGGAAATATAGGCCTGACCGCATGTCTTGTCGCATTGCTTCTGGAAAAAGGACTGCCCGGGTGGCTTGTTGTAATAATCGCGCTGGCAGCTGGCGCCACAATGGGTGCATTTAACGGTATGGTTGTAACCAGGATAGGAGTAAGTTCGATGATTGCGACCATCGGTACTATGTTCATATGGAGAGGTATCGGTTATACCCTTACGAATGGTGAGTCGATGCTGGCTATGAATCCGGTAATAGATTTTATAGGAAGAGGATTTATTTTCAAAGTAATACCGTTTCCGATAGTACTTCTTGTGGCAGTTTTTATGATCACCTATATAGTAATGCAGCACTCAAAATGGGGAAGAAGAATATATGCTATAGGAGCAAATCCGCTTGCATCATTTCTTTCCGGGATCAATGTGAAGAAGGTAAAATTTATAAGTTTTCTTATATGCGGGATGACTGCCTCTCTTGGGGGCCTGATACTCACCTCCCTTACAGCTGTGGGGATGCCCCAGCATGGACAGGGTCTTGAGCTTTTAATAATCTCCTCAATAATTTTAGGCGGGACCGTGCTTGGAGGAGGAAAAGGTTCGATCCTTGGGACACTTGCAGGCGTCTTTATCTTAAGTGTTTTATATAATTTTTTGACAATAATGAATATTTATTATTTCTATATGCAGATAGTGCAGGGAACAATTCTGATATTGATTGTTTCAACATATGAGATGAAGCAGACGATGATAAGAAGAAGAACTTAAATTGTCTGGACCCTATTTTAAATAAAACCAGGTTTTGGAGGATCAATGGAAAAGGGAACGAAAAAATATTCACAGGCTATGAATTTCTTAAGGACCCCGACTCCTACTTTAATCGGAATATATATTGTAATGTTAATATTTTTTTCTCTTGGCAGTGAAAATTTTTTAACAATACAGAATATGAAAGGTATTTTTAATAATTTTGCAGTATTTGGGATAATGGCTGCAGGCGTTACGGTTGTAATGATCGGAGGAGGGTTTGACCTTTCAGTCGGTTCTGCTGCCGGTCTTGCCGGGATAGTCAGTGCAGTTCTTCTTATGAAAGGTATTGAGATACCCACCCCATATGTTTTTATAATAGCTGTGCTCATAGGCTGTATTGTCGGTCTTATCAATGGGCTCATCATAATAAAGGTCGGGATCAATCCGATAATCACGACGCTCGGCACACTTGCAATAATCAGGGGAGTCTGTTACTTCTGGGCCGATCTTAATCCCAGAGTCTATAATCTTTTTGTGCAGGGTTTTGGGAGGATCTATATTGGCGGAGTCTTTCCAATCACTACTCTTTATATAATAGCGGCTTTTACAATACTTACACTTATATTTAAGTTTACAAGATTCGGCAGGGATCTTTTCACAGTAGGAGGCAATGAAAATCTGGCAAGACTTACAGGTATACCTGTAGACAGGATAAAGATAATATCTTATATGATCTCCGGATTTTTTGCTGCAATTGCAGGGCTTCTTCTTATTTCTCAGCTTGGTTCGGGAAGACCGGAATATGGGACCGGAGCAGAGCTTGAGATCCTGACTATAGTAGTGCTGGGAGGAGTAGTCGTTGGAGGGGGCAAAGGCAATTTTCTTGGAGTATTTATTGCCCTTGTGATCATACAGACCATATCAAATGGCATGGTGCTTATTGATTTACCCGTATACCTCCGTATGGTCGTAAAGGGAGCTTTGCTTGTACTTGTAATAGCAATAGATGCTATCAGGAATAAAAGGCATCGATTGCTATATTAGGTTTCTGAAAGAGAGGGTCAGTATGGTTTGATACCTTATATGCAGGAGGGCCCATTTTTGATTTATGAATATATAAGGTATCAAACCACTAAAAGGTCGTTATGAATACCAGAGAACGCTTTAAAGAGATAATGGAGTTCAACCGGGATATTCCCACAGTGAAATGGGAATTTGGCTACTGGGGTTCGACGATAAAGAACTGGTACGATCAGGGATTGCCGGAGAGAAAATACCCTGTCATCCCGAGAAAGATAACAACCCTTTCTGCTACGCTCTATACAACTGCATGGACCTATGATTGGATCGAAAAGGGTTCAGTGGAAGGAGAGAAAATAGAACTTCCAAACGGCATAGGTGTATGGGGAGGGTCCACATACTGGCCCAATCAGGGTTTTCCCATAGATAATGATGTATCACGCTATTTTGGATTTGACAGGTCACAGATACTTGTAAAAGTAGAGCAGCTCTTCTATCCAAAGTTTAAAATAAAGATCCTTGGCGAGGATAAGAAGTCAGTCACTTATACGGATCTTGACGGAGTCGAAAGAGTATTTTTAAGGGGTGAGGCTACTATTCCGACTTCGATGAGGTGGCCAATAACCGGATGGGACGATTGGAACAAGATAAAGGAAGAAAGACTGAGTCTGGACAATATCAGCCGGAGATTTCCCGGTAACTGGGATGAACTAATGATTATATATAAGGACCGGGATTTTCCGCTTGTTCTTGGTGGTTATCCGGTAGGTCTTTTCGGGACGCTTTCCCATCTTCTCGGATATGAGAATCTCTTTTATTATTATTATGACAAGCCTGACCTGATAAAGGATATGCTTGATACCTTTGTGGATCTCTGGATAGCTATATGGGAAGAAGTACTGTCCAGGATAGATATAGATGCAGTACATATCTGGGAGGACATGTCCTCAGGTACCGCATCCATGATATCTCCGCAGGTATTTAAGGAATTTATGACGCCTTACTATAAGAAGATCACATCCTTTCTCAGGGGCAAAGGCGTGGATATAATACTTCTCGATACTGATGGTGATTGCAATGAGCTGATACCCCTGTTTCTGGAATCGGGGATCACCGGACTGTATCCTATGGAGGCAAGTGCGGGAATGGATGTACTTGCGGCAAGAAAGAAATATCCCGAACTCCAGATAATGGGAGGCGTGCCAAAATCAAAGATCGTATATGGAAGATCCGAGATCGACAGATTCCTTGAACCGATTGCAGAACTACTAAAAATGGGAGGATATATTCCGCATGGAGATCATCTCATACCTCCGGAAGTGGACTGGGATGATTTCAGGTATTACAGGGACAAACTCGATCATTTAATAGACAATCTCGGCAGATCATAGGGATAATATCTCTATGCTTTCCAATCTGGATCTTAATAGAAGATCGTTTTAATAAGTAAAATAAGAAAGGAAATATAGATGGATGAAATGCTTGAACAGCTAAAGAATATGGTACTCGAATTTAATATTGATATTGCAGAGGAAACTGCCGAAAAAGCAATCAAAGAGGGCATCGATCCTACTGAAGCTGCCAATGCCCTGACTGAGGGGATACAGATAGTCGGAGATAAATTCGGCTCGGGCCAGTTATTTCTACCTGACCTTGTATGTGCATCCGAAGTATTGAAAAAAGCATTTCCGGTGATAAATAGGGAGATTGAAAAAAGAGGACAAAAAGCTAAAAGCCTGGGGAAGGTCGTAATTGGGACCGTATTCGGCGATATTCATTGTATTGGCAAGGATATGGTGTCCACACTCCTTTATGCTGCTGGTTTTGAAGTAATAGACCTTGGAATAAATGTCAGGGGAGAAGATTTTTTAAAAGCAGTAAGAAATGAAAAGCCGGACATACTGGCCATGTCGGCACTTCTTACCACTACTGCTGCCGAACAGAGAAATGTCATTGAAGGGCTTGGTAAAGAAGGACTGAGGGACAGGGTCAAAATAATAATCGGGGGCAGTCCCATTAATCAGGAATTTGCTGATTCGATCGGTGCCGATGACTATGGCGCCACAGCTCCTGAAGGAGTAAGACTTGCAAAAAAATATTTAAATCTATAAAGACCTGAGCAGTTAGATATTTTTAATTATTTTTCTTAACTGCAGGAATAATATTAAAAAGGCAAAGGTGATATATATGCAAAAAGGATTTAAGCGCAAATTTGAACCTATAAGGATACTGAATGAGACCCAGGTCGACCATCTTCACAGCTCTACGCTGCAGGTCCTGGACGAGATCGGTTTTAAGTATGAATCTGAAAGGGCCCTTAAAATACTGGAAGAACACGGATGCAGAGTAGATTATGATACAAAGATAGCAAAGATATCTCCTGACCTTGTAGAATGGGCCATAAGAAAGACTCCATCCAGCTTCATGGTAAGAGCCAGGGATCCTGAAAAGAGCATAAGGCTGGGAGGCAATACTGTTTATTTTATGAATTCTGCTGGTGCCAGATATGCAGATGTAGATACAGGAGAGGTCTCGATGCCCACAATTGAGCAGAATAATGAAGGAGTCATTGTATCTGATGCCCTGGATTCGGTACACTGCTTCCCCTCATACACTCCCTATTTTGAAATAGAAGGAGTTCCTCCTGTTATGTCATGTCCAGTAAGCTGTGCCCAGAGGATGAGATTTTCAACTAAACCTTCAAGGGGAGCTCAGCCTACTGATAGCTTTATATGGGAGACACAATTGGCCCGGGCAGTTGGCGCCCAGTTAATGGGATGCGTGGAAGGTGCGGCTCCGCTTTCACTGGCAGAGGATCCCTGTAATGCTGCATTCTACTATCTTGAGGCCGGTTTCCCCATATATATTGCCTCGGGTTCACTGATGGGAGCGTCCCACCCTATAACTATAGCGGGCGCCACAGTGAGCCATAATGCAGAGCTTCTGGCCATAGTTGTTCTTCTTCAATGTATCAAACCCGGTAGCGGCATAATAGCCAATAATTTTGTATCAGCTATGAATATGCAGACAGGAGACCTGAATTTTGGGACAGCAGCTGTTTCCCTGCACCAGATGGCATATAATCAGATATGGCATGATCATTACAGGATACCCATCAACAATACAGGAGCAGCATTTTCGAACTCCAAGATGATAGATTATCAAACAGCTGCCGAGAAGCTTCCAGTAGCAATGTGTTCGGCACTGTCAGGAGCTAATCTTATAGTGCTCCATGGAGGAGTCACAGGAGAACTTGCATATAATCCTATTCTCGCAGTAATCGATGATGATATCGCAAAGACGATCGGCAGAATAATAGAAGGCTTTGATGTAAATGATGATCTTATAGGCCTTGATGTGATAAAGCAGGTAGGCATCGACGGGACTTTTCTAAATACAAAGCAGACAAGGACCCTCTGGCAATCAGAGGATTATATGCCGAAAGTCTTTGACAAGACATCCTATCAGGAGTGGGTATCTGGCGGCAAAAAGACAATCATAGATAAAGCAAAAGAAAGAATGAAAGGAATACTGGCCACCCATAAGCCTGACCCGCTTACTGATCAGCAGGAAAAGGATATTGAAAGGATACTTAAAGAAGCTACAAATTATTACAAGAAAAAAGGACTTATATAGATAAATATTTTTAATAAAAGGATATTGTATTATTGCTTTTAATCATATAATATATTTATATAAATGCACAAATGCAATTAATTGCATAGTGAAATATTTAAAGGAGGAAAAATGGTAAATTCCAAAACTCTTGACCCATATTCGGGCCAGCCCGACATACAAAGACTGCTGGCGGCTTTCAGGAGGCAGCCCGTAGACAGGGTCCCCAATTTCGAGGTCCTTTATGAAGACAAGCATGTGGAAAAGTTCCTCGGAAGATTTGCGGGAAACACGCTGGCAATTGGCGGAGATCCGGCCAAGGGCGCAGATGCGGAGCAGGGGCGCCCCATGTATCCGGATGACTACCTTGACCTGTGTGAAATGATAGGCCAGGACGCACTGTTATTTGATGCAGGACTCTGGACACCATACCGGAGGAAAAATGAAAAAGGAGAGCTTGTCCCTGCATATAGCAGAGATGTAAAGACAAGGGCCGATTATGAGAAACTCATACTGGATTCTGACGGGCAGATCGAAAATCTTAAAAAGTACCTCAAGGAATACAAAGATGCCATAAAGGCAAGAAACTCAAAGATAGGAGTAGGGGGACTATACGGCTGCATATCACAGACCCTTTATGAATTTGTTGTAGGCATGAATGACTTTATGATGATGGTATATGAAGACAGAGATCTGATTGAACAGATGCTTGAAGAGTCCACGGTTCATTTTATAAGGACCACCCGGACCATGATAGAAGGAGGAGCAGATTTTATCTGGCCCGCTGATGATATAGCATTTAAAACAGGGCTATTTATCCCTCCAAAACTTATGAAAGAGATGTGGGTACCCCGCATGGCAAGGATAATAGAACCGGCATTAAATGCAGGCATCCCTGTAATGTTTCACTCAGACGGCAAAGTAGATGATATAGTAGAGGACCTGATCGATATGGGAGTGGACTGCCTTAACCCCATGGACCCATATGGAATAGACTACGCAGACTATAAGGCAAAATACGGCAGCAGGCTATGCCTGTCAGGAAATGTAGATATAGAGTTTCCCCTGTCCAAGGGAACACCTGAAGAAGTAGATGCTGATGTGAAAAAGCATATGGATATCTTAAAGCCGGGTAATGGTTATGTAGCAACCGTGTCTCACTCTGTAGTAAATTATATACCCCACGGCAATGTAATAGCATATCTTAATGCGATTCATAAATATGGGAAATATTAAAAAAGGCAAGCAATCACAGGCAGCGCTAAGTCAATAGATTATTTTTAAAAGGAAAAGGAGATCAGACTTTATGGCCACTATAGATGATATATACAATCTTACTATAAAGGGAAATTATAAGGATATGGCTGCTCTTGTAAAAAAGGCAGTAGCCGATAAGGTCCATCCAGGCGATATTGTAAACAAAGCACTCTCTCCCGCCATGATAGAAGTAGGGGATAAGTTCGGCTCCGGAGAGCTTTATATGCCTGATATGCTCCTTGCTGCCAAAGCCATGCAGACTGCAATGGAGATATTAAAGCCCCTTCTAAAAGGATCTGAGGCAATACTTGAGAAGGGAACACTTGTAATAGGCACTGTTAAGGGAGACCTTCATGATATAGGCAAAAACCTTGTTATAACCATGGCCCAGGGACAGGGATTTAAAATAGTGGATCTTGGCATAGATGTAGACTACAATAAATTTGTAGAAGCCGTAAAAGAGCACAGTCCCCAGATAGTAGCCTTTTCGGGACTTCTAACTACGACCCTGGCCAATATCCCTGAGCATATAAAGGCGCTTGAAGATGCAGGACTAAGGGATAAGGTAATTCTTGCAGTAGGTGGGGCTCCGGTTACAAGGGACTTTGCAGACAGATATGGCATAGAGATATATGCTGATGACGCATCAGGTGCGGCTAAAGAGTTTTTAAAGGTAGTTGGGAAATAGTTACTAAATTTTTATTAATATAGAAAGGAAAAAACAATGAAATTAAATGTAGATGCGCATCTCTGGTGCCTTGGGACCTACGGGGAAAGATATGTACCCGGAGGATATTTTGAAGAGATGTCAGTTGACGAGCAGCTGAATATAATGTCCGGGATAGAAGGCCTCACCGGACTTTTTGTCTTCTATCCGCTTGCCCCCCTGCCAGGAGATCCTGACAAATTGGTAAAGAAACTGGATAGCTTTGGGCTAAAAGTCTCAAATATCGCAGTAGAATGCTGGAGCGACAGGAAATGGAAGTACGGAGCTTTTTCAACCAATCAGGCAGATATCAGAAAAGAAGCAGTAAAGATGTTTAAGGAAGCCATTGATCTTTCCAAAGAGATAGGTGCAGACAGCGTGCTCCTGTGGCCCGCACATGACGGTCTTGATTATCCCTTTCAGACAAATTACAGCGAGGGCTGGAAGAACATGGTAGACACCGTAGGCGAAATATGCGCCTATGACAGGGATGTAAAGATCGCTCTTGAGGCCAAATCAAAGGACCCGCGCCAGAAGCAGTATATATCAAATACAGGAAAGGCAATGACTCTGATAAATGATGTAGGAGCACCGAACCTCGGAGCTGCAATCGATGTGGGCCACGCTCTTATGGCGCAGGAAAACCTTGCTGAATCACTGGCTCTGCTTGATACCCATAATAGACTGTATCAGATACACTTAAATGAAAACTATAAGGACGCGGACCCTGATATGATATTTGGTACAATAAATTTCTGGGAGCTCTTAGAGTTTTTCTATTTTCTGTCAAAAACGCAATTTTCAGGATGGTCCTCTATAGACATAATAGCTCCCCGCGATGATAGGGAAAAATCCTTAAAGCTTGGCGTAAAGCTTGTATGGAAATACAAGGAGATGGCCGATAAGCTCCTGCAGCACGAGAAAGAAATAGATGAAAACTCAAAGGGCTATCGTTTTGTAGATAATATGGATCTGATAACTGATATACTGTTTTAAAACCCTGAAGGAGGAAGACATGCAGAGAGTAGGATTTACTTTTAAAATAAAGCCTGAACTTAGAGAAGAGTATGAAAAGGCGCATGATGAGATCTGGCCAGAACTTGCAAAAGCTATAAATGACTATGGAATGCATAATTATTCCATATATTTTAGAAAAGATGGAACTCTTTTTGCATACCTTGAAGTCGAGGGGGACTATGCAAAGCAGATGGAAGAGTTTTCTAAACTGGATGTAAATAGCAGATGGCAGAAATATATGGACAGGTTTTTTATAAAAGAGGACAGGTCCATACTTGGACCTGAAATGGAAATGCTGGAGGAAGTATTTCATCTGGACTGAGAGGGGATAGTTTGAATTCAAGAGAGAAGTTCCTCTCGGTCATGAGAATGCCGGGTGGAAATTATAAGGATGCAGAGATCCCTGTAGTAGAATTCGGCTACTGGGCAGGGACGATCAGAAGATGGGAAGGCGAGGGCCTTAAAATAGTATCTCCTGTCCCTGATAATATATCAGACGGTATTGCTATTATGGCAAACCGTAATATATATGCTGGCATGGAAAAGGCAGGAGATGTTAATGTGGGACCGGTATTTGGTCTTGACCAGTACCTTACCAAATTTCCTGTCGACTACAGTCCTGGATTTGACCGGGAGGTAATTAGTAAGACTGATACCCATATACTATATAAGGATTCCTATGGGGTCACCAATAAAAACGATATACATATGACATCGCTGCCCATGGAAATATCGCATCCTGTAAAGGATTGGGACAGCTGGAACAAGTACAAGATCTACTACAGCGATGATACCATTGAAAGAAGGCTTCCCCCGGACTGGGATGATCTATGCAAAAAACTCAAGGACAGGGACTTTCCAATAAGGCTGGGAGGTACCAATGGGGGTTTTCTGGGCTTTCCCAGAGCCATAATGGGGATTACCAGCTATATGATGGCAATGCATGACGATCCTGCCCTGATACATGATATATGCGAGACGTTCCTGAACTTTCTAATCTCCTATTATGGAAGAATAGCCCGTGATGTAGATATAGACTGCATCCTTATATGGGAGGATATGGCCGGTAAGGGAGGCTCCCTTATATCTCCGGCTCATTACAGGGAATTTCTGACTCCGAGGTATAAGACTATGGTATCCTTTGCAAAGGATATTGGTATAGACATCATCCTGACAGACAGCGACGGATATGTAGAGGACCTGCTTCCCCTTATCATAGAGACAGGGGTGACAGGGATGTATCCATTTGAGAGGGCCGCTGGAAATGATATGCTGCGGATCCGGGAGAATTACCCTGATTTTCAACTAATAGGGGGGATAGACAAAAGAGTACTCTTTAAAGACTCTACAAAAGACAGGATTGACCGGGAGCTTGCTATTGTGGAAGAGATGCTGGGGAAGGGAAGATATATTCCCCATATTGACCATTTTGTATCCCAGGACTGTACATGGGACAACTTTACTTATTACAGGCAGAGACTAAATGA
>CBDUUS010000018.1:0-11755 GCA_965370465.1 uncultured bacterium
TAGGGAAAATACTGATTATGACTTCTGTAATAAATTAGTCATCTTATATTCCACGGGCCGTATTGGAATATTAGTAGAAGTTGTGTATAATGAATATACACATATTAGTATTATGCATATATTATGAATAAAAATAAAAGAACTCAGATATTATTAACAGAAAAACAATATAGAAAACTACATGTCCTGTCAGAGTATAAAAATAAATCTATTGGATTTCTTATAAGGGAAGCCGTGGATACCATGTATATAAAAGAGAAAAAGAACAGAGAAAAAATTGTAGAAAAAATTGCAGCCATGAATTTACCTTCCGGTGATTGGAAAGAGATAAAAAGAGAAATTATAAAAGGTAAGAATAAATAACAGTTATCATGTTTGAAGGGGAAAAAACATATTTCATAGATACAAATATAATAATGTATTCTGCCGGGAAGGAACATAAATTTAAGGAAGCATGTTTAAAAATACTTAAGTGTGTGGATAGCTATGAAAATGAGTATTATCTGAATACAGAGGTTTTTCAGGAAATACTATACAGATATGATAGTATTGGAATGAGGAGTTTTGGAATTGAACTGGCTGCAAAAACACTGGAACTTTTTGATAATATATTGGCTATAAACGAAGAAGACATCTATATGTCAATTTCATTGATGGAAAAATACGAAAGGCTCCTGAGCAGAGATGCTATTATTATTGCTAATATGGTAAATAAAGGAATAGAGGAAATAATCTCTGTTGACAATGATTTTGATGGAATAGAGGAGATCCGAAGGGTCGACCCGATGGGTTTTAGAATTTAAATACTTCTTCTTTGCACAGGTCGGCTTTAAATCCAAAAAAGCAGTTCACTTTTGATTTTAATGGCAGGGGAAAAATAATTGTACAAAATCCCTTATATATGCTAATATTCTTTTCTAATTTTGCATATTTGAAAATTGAATATCAAATAAAACCGACGAACAGAAGTAGTAGGTATTGATGCAGCATACAGAGAGCCGCCGGAGCTGAGAATGCGGCTGCAACGCTGGTACTGAATGGATCTGCGAGGTGACTGTCTCAAATCTATGGATCGCTCAGGTAAAAGCTGATGGTCCTGGAGAGTATGATAGTACGGATTCCTCCGTTATCAGAGGATAAGATATTAATAGTATCTGAAAACTTAAGAGCACATAAGGACTAAGGAAATGCTATATTGTGTCCGGATGTGAAGTAGGGTGGCACCGCGGGAAGTTCAACCTCTCGTCTCTACAGATTGTAGAGATATGGAGAGGTTTTTTTATTTTTTAAACAAAAAAATATGTATGCAATAAGAGAAAGGAAGTGAAAAATGTCAAAGAATGAAGAAAAAAAGATATTTCTTACAGAGGAAGAGATGCCGAGGCAGTGGTATAATATAAATCCTGATCTGCCAAAACCGCTGGCCCCTTCGCTTAATCCCCAGACTGGAAAGCCGCTGACTCCTGATGATCTGTCAATTCTTTTTCCAATGGAATTGATCAAACAGGAAATGAGCATGGAAAGATTTATTGATATACCTGAAGAGCTTTTAAAGATCTACAGGATGTGGAGGCCATCTCCCCTGGTAAGGGCAGAAAGGCTTGAAAAATTTCTGGATACCCCGGCAAAGATCTATTACAAAAATGAAAGTGTTAGCCCTGCAGGGAGCCATAAGCCGAACACAGCAATAGCGCAGGCTTATTATAACAAAAAAGAAGGTGTGAAGGAGCTGGTTACGGAGACCGGAGCCGGACAATGGGGCAGCGCTTTATCGCTTGCATGCAGTCTGCTGGGTCTTGATCTTACAGTATATATGGTAAGGTGCAGCTATGACCAGAAACCATATAGAAAACTTATGATGAAAATATGGGGTGCTGAGTGCATTGCTTCTCCATCGAATAACACAGAAGCCGGGAGAGCAATTCTTAAAGAGGATCCGGATTGTACCGGCAGTCTTGGCATAGCTATCAGCGAAGCTGTAGAAATCGCAGCAAAGAGCGGCGGCAGGATAAAATACTCTCTTGGCAGCGTGCTGAACCATGTGCTCATGCATCAGACAATTGTAGGGCTCGAGACAAAAAAGCAGCTTGAAAAGGCCGGTGTGGATCCTGACATATTAATAGGATGTGTCGGCGGCGGAAGCAATTTTTCCGGATTTGCGTTCCCGTTTGTCCCGGATAAAATAGCCGGGAAAGACATAAGGATAATAGCCGTAGAGCCGATTGCATGTCCGACCCTTACGAAGGGACCATTTACTTATGATTATGGAGATACTGCGAAAATGGCTCCTATTTCCAAGATGTATACTCTTGGCCATGATTTTATACCAAAACCGATCCATGCAGGAGGACTGAGATATCACGGAATGGCGCCGCAGGTAAGCCTTCTTGTAAATGAAAAAATAATTGAAGCAGTGGCGCTTCCCCAGAATCCAGTATTTGAAGCATCAATGAACTTTGCCAATACCGAGGGGATAATACCGGCACCTGAAACTGCCCATGCCATAAAAACAGTGGTGGATGAAGCATTAAAGTGCAAAGAGACAGGAGAAGAAAAAGTCATTGTGTTTAACTTCAGCGGACATGGACATTTTGATCTTTCTGCCTATGATGCTTATATGAGCGGGGAACTTGTAGATTATGAGTATCCTGAAGAGAAGATAAAAGAATCACTAAAAAATCTTCCAAAAGTATAGAATAATGTAATTTTAGTAATATATAATGGGGTTCTTTCGCTTTGTGTGGAGGACCCCATTATCTTTCTGCCATAAACCCTTTAAAAAATTTGCTTGCATTTTTCCAAATAACTATATATTATACAGAAAGTTTTAGATAGTATTGACGAAATAGAAGTTCTTCAAAATAATCAGGCCTTAAAGTTTCAAAATTAGTTTATACGGGCAATTATAGATATGAGTATCTATAGCCATGGTAATTTATATAAATCCTTAATCAAAAAAACATATAACAGGGCTATCATTATATTTCAATCAAATACTTATATGCGGATTTGGATTTATTGGAAATTCTAAGGGAAGAAATATTAAAACTTATTATTATTAAATTCATTAAATTGAATTGATGTCAGATCATCTAAGATAGACATAAACTAGAATACTTACGAAAGGAGTATTTATTAATGCCAGACATGGAAAATATAAATAAAGATGTATTAAAGAAAAAGATGCTTTCAGATTTAAAAGTCATCGCCAAACAGCTGAATATTTCCGGAATATTCAAATTAAAGAAGAGCGAACTTATCGATAGGATAATCGAAAAAGCCTCAGGCGATAGTAAAGGGACCGGAAAAGAGGACCAGGCTGAAGGAAAGATAATAATCGGCGGCGGGGGCTTTACTGAAAAGGATCTTAAAGAAAAAACCGGCAGTATTGTCAAAGATAATAGCAATATGGCAGGTATTGTTAAAGAAAATGAAAGACCTCCGGCGTGGAAGCCTTTCACAGAAAGACATTCTACGGAGAAACCTCCTTCTGCTCCTGCAATGGAAAAGGTATTTCTTCCTGAAAAGACAAGAAGAGAGCCAGATACTATAAGTGAACTTATAAAGCAGGATATATCCGAAGGAGAAAGAAAAGAAAGAAAGAAAAAATATCCTGAAAAGAAAAAGAAAGAGATCGAAGTATATGAAGAGAGGATGCAGGGGATACTCGATATACTGGCAGATGGCTATGGCTTTCTAAGGACAAGTGGGTATCTTTCAGGTTCCAAAGATATATATGTTTCACAGTCCCAGATAAGAAGATTTAGATTAAGGCAGGGCGATCAAGTCTATGGACAGGTCAGGCCCCCAAAGGACAGTGAAAAATATAATGCATTACTGCGAATTGAAAAGGTAAATGAAGAAGAACCTGATGTTGTAAGGACCAGGGTCCCCTTTGATAAGCTAACACCTATATATCCTATTGACCGCTTGAAATTGGAGACTAAAGATCCCGATAATATTGCTCCGAGGATCATTGATCTTATTGCGCCTATTGGGAAAGGACAGAGGGGCCTTATAGTATCTCCTCCAAAGGCGGGAAAGACTACTATCTTAAAAGAACTTGCAAATAGTGTCTCGGAAAACAATCCTGAGGTAAAGATAATGGTATTGCTGGTAGATGAGAGGCCCGAAGAAGTAACTGATATGGAGAGATCTGTAAAAGGGGAAGTAATAAGTTCCACTTTTGATCAGCCCTCAGACAATCATATACAGGTGGCAGAGCTTGTACTTCAAAGAGCAAAGAGGCTGGTGGAGCATGGAAGGGATGTTCTAATACTTTTAGACAGCATAACAAGGCTTGCAAGGGCATATAATCTCTCAATACCTGCAAGCGGAAGAGTGCTTTCCGGAGGTGTTGATTCATCGGCTCTTTTCCCGCCAAAAAGGTTTTTTGGAGCAGCGAGGAATATTGAAAATGGAGGCAGCCTTACAATACTGGCAACAGCGCTCATAGACACTGGTTCCAGGATGGATGATGTTATTTTTGAAGAGTTCAAGGGTACCGGCAATATGGAGATAAACCTTGACAGGACCCTTGCTGATAAAAGGATATTCCCGGCAATAGATATAACCAGATCAGGGACCAGGAAAGAAGAGCTGCTTCTGGAAAAAGAAGAAGCGCGGATCATCTGGAGACTCAGAAGGCTCATATATAAAAAGGAACCCGATATAGCGATTGAGCAGCTTATCGATTATATAAAGAATACCACCTCCAATGAGAATTTTCTTAAAGCAATACAGGCAACATTCAATAAACAGAAAAGCTAAAGCGGATCTACACCTTATTTTTGTTAAAAATGCCAGCAAAAGGGTTTAATATGTTTACGGACACCTGTATTTATGCTAATATTTTACATTTGAAATAATTGAAACAATAAAGATATACAGGTAGGGAATAAAATGAAGGAAAAGATACATCCTAAATATGAAGAGTGCACAGTCAGCTGTTCATGCGGCAATACTTTTACGACAAGATCTACAAAGAAAGAATTAAGAGTCGAGATATGTTCCGCATGCCATCCTTTCTATACCGGAAAACAAAAACTGATCGATTCCGGCGGAAGAGTGGAAAGATTTAAGAAGCGTCTTGTAAAATCAAAGAAATAGACATATCAGCCGGACCCGGAAGGGGTATGCTCAGGGAAGAGACTTCAATGACAGAAACTACAAATAAATATCAGGTAGGGGGCCAGGCAGTAATAGAAGGGGTCATGATGAGAGGAAAAAATTTCTGGTCCCTCGCCGTAAGAAGACCCGATAAGACTATTTCAATAAAATCATTTAAAAATTCATCACTTACGGTAAATAATAAATTCCTGGGTTTTCCCTTTATCAGGGGAGTGGTAAGCCTTATTGAAAGCATGGCGCTTGGTTTCAGGGCATTAAGCTATTCAGTGAATGAAGCCACAGAAGAAGATATACAGTTTTCCAAAAAAGAGATGACGATTGCCATTATAATTGCCGTGATCTTTGCAGTGGGAGTCTTTTTTGTCCTTCCCACTCTTATTGGAAGAAGCTTTTCAAGTTATTTTCCAAATACTATTGTATATAATCTTATGGAAGGGCTCGTAAGGATATTGCTTTTTCTTGGCTATATACTGATTATATCACAGCTAAAAGACATCAAAAGGATATTCCAATATCATGGAGCTGAACATAAGACGATACAGGCCTATGAAAATGATGAAGAGATGAAGGTTGAGAATGTAAGGAAGTATACGACTTTACATGTAAGATGCGGAACCAGCTTTCTGCTGATAGTAATGGTTGTGTCCATATTTGTATTCGCCCTGCTGGGCAGGCCCCCGCTCCTCTTGAGAATACTCTACAGGGTGCTCCTGATACCGGTTATATCAGGCATATCATATGAGCTGATTAAACTTGCCGGAAAATATTCAAAACACAAAATCATTAATATCATATTTTATCCTGGTCTTCTTCTTCAAAAGATAACCACGAGGGAGCCTGATGACTCGCAGATCGAAGTCGCAATAAGCTCATTTAATAGAGTCATAAAATCAGAAGATGAGCTTAAAAGCGGAAAAGTCGTCCAGGGAACCACATCAAATTAGTGATCCATTAGAATATTTGATCATTTGATCAGGTCACTCCTTTCCTACTGGACCGGCCATGCTCTTAGAGCATATATTATTAATAAATCCATAGTTTGAGCTTAAGGTGAATTAAAATGAGTAAATTGCTTGAAAAGCTAAAGATCTTTGAAGATGAATACAAAAAATTGATGTCAAAACTTTCAGAGCCTGAAATTGCTTCAAATCCTGAAAAAATAAAAGAATATGGAAAAAAGATTTCAGAAGTGGAAGAAGCTGTAAGGCTCGCAGGCCAGTACCGGAAAATCCTTTCTTCGCTTGAGGAAGCTGCTGAGATGCTGGATCTTGAAAAGGATGAAGAGATGAAGAAATTTTTAAATGAGGAAGTGGAGCAAAACACTAAAAAGGAGGCTGCTCTGGAAAAGAAGATAAAAATCCAGCTGACTCCGAGGGACCCGAATGATAAGAAAAATGTTATTGTAGAAATAAGGGCAGGGGCCGGCGGAGATGAAGCTGCGCTTTTTGCCGGGGTCCTGCACCGTCTCTATACAAAATATGCAGAAACCAGAAAATGGAAACATATTGTGCTGAGCTCAAACCGTCTCGGCATAGGGGGATTTAAAGAAATAATATTCGGCATAGAAGGAGAAGGCGTATACGGGATCATGAAGTATGAATCCGGGGTCCACAGGGTTCAGAGGGTTCCGACAACAGAGTCCCAGGGCAGGATACATACATCTACTGCTACAGTAGCAGTGCTTCCTGAAGTCGAAGAGGTCGAAGTCGAGATAGATCCGAATGAATTAAGAATAGACGTATTCCGTTCCAGCGGACCCGGAGGGCAATCAGTAAATACGACTGATTCTGCAGTAAGAGTGACACATATTCCAACCGGTATGATAGTGAGCTGCCAGGATGAGAAATCTCAGCTTCAAAACAAAGATAAAGCATTAAAAATATTAAGGGCAAGATTAAAAGAAGAAGAAGAAAGAAAACAGAAGGACCAGCAGACAGAGAATCGGAGAACACAAATAGGTACCGGGGATAGAAGCGAAAGGATAAGGACATATAATTATCCTCAGGGCAGGATCACCGACCACAGGATCAAGCTGACGCTCTACAGGCTGGATGAGATCCTTGAAGGGGACCTGGATGAATTGATCGGCGCCCTTAAGAGTGCTGATGAGGAGAAGAAGCTGGAAAAGCTGGGAGTGTAGGACTTGGAGACCTGGAGCATAAAAAGGATCCTTGAGTGGGGCATTGATTTCTTTACAAAAAAAGATATTCCCCGGGCCCGTCTTTCGGCTGAGCTTCTGCTGGCAGCGGTGCTCGGCCTTACCAGGATGGATCTCTACCTCGATTATGACAGGATTTTAAACAGAGAAGAACTGGGAACCTATAAAAAATATATTTTAAAAAGGCTCGAATATGTCCCGATCCAGTACATACTGGGAGAAGCATATTTCAGGAATATCAGATTATATATCGATGAAAGTGTATTGATACCCCGTCCAGAGACAGAACTGCTGGTCGAAAAGGCTCTTGAAGAATCCTTAAGGCTTCTGGATGAAAAGGGACATATAAATATTATAGAGATCGGGACCGGAAGCGGAGCTATAATCCTCAGCCTATATACTGAGCTATTACAGAGATCCCCTGGGAATAAAAATAAGATAAAGATCACTGCAACAGATATCAGCGAGAGGGCCCTTGAAATTGCTGATAAAAATGCGGAAAGCATACTGACCGGAGATATGGGGAAAAACCTGGAATTTATTCATTGTGATATATTGCCGGAAGATGATTCAGAATGGACCATAAATAATAAAGGGAAGGTAGATCTTCTGATCTCAAATCCCCCCTATATTTCAGAGAGCGGTTTTCTGGACCTTCCCCGCGAAATAAGAGAGTATGAACCAAAGGAAGCTCTTGCTGCCGGGGAAACGGGATTGGAAATATATGAAAAGATTTTATCAAGAATAAAGGGGCTGATAATGCCCGGGTCTTCATGTATTCTTTTTGAGACTGACCCTATTGTTGGAAGCAAGCTCGTTCCTCTTGTGGAAAAATATATAAAAGTAAAAAGCATCAGCCTTATAAATGATTACAATCAAAAGGAAAGAATATTGGTGGCGCACCTTTAAACTATAAACCTTATAATAAGTGTGCACTTATAAATTTTGCATAGTTGCCAAATTGCATTGTCAATATCACTGAATAACAACATAGTTGCCAAATTGCATTGGACATTTTTAAAAAAATCATTATAATATTTTTGCGGTTAAAAAATATCGCATATTTTACGGCGCGGGGTGGAGCAGTCTGGTAGCTCGTCGGGCTCATAACCCGAAGGTCATAGGTTCAAATCCTATCCCCGCTACCAAATCCTAAAGACCCTCATTAGATTTCAATTAAATTCAATTTTAAACTATAATTTATCTATATTTTTATAGAGCATCTTAAGGAACTTCATTGAGAGAAAATTTTAATGATCCAGGCAAATGTTATTCGCGCCAGGCATTCTTTGAGCAAATAGGAAAAAATCGACAGGGGCTGTCCGGTATGCGGTACAGGATAAATAGAAACTATGGTACAGTATAAAAATAAAGCATCAGGCAGAATACCCACATTTATTATGGCGGTTCTGGTACTGTTGATCCTCACGCCAGGTGTACTATTTGGCGGGTGCGGCATAATCGATAATGGAAGAGCCCTTGTGGCCGAAAGATTTTCAAGCGATAAGGAAATGGATGCGGCAGTAGAGACTGTTAATATCTTTTTTGATCTGCTCATAGAAAAGAACTATAGTGAAGCATATAAATACCTCAGCAGCGAAGATACAAGCAATGGAAGCGAACAGGATTTTGTAATGGAGTTTTCTGATATTACTGATATTATAACTGTCGAGATCAACTGGGTGGAAGTAAAAAACAATATTGCCCTTGTGGGAATTGATATTGTTGATAATTATGATGGCGGAGAGAAGATGTATAAAGATATTGAGGTATCGCTTATAAAAGAAGAGGATGAAAGCTGGAAAATAGTATTTTGGAATTAGGCAGCAGGATTAAAATAGAGAAAGTAGGGCCTGGCGGCAATATAGAGGAAAAGCAGGATATAATACCCCGGGAAATATTAATGCATCTCTTTTTAAACGGTGAGAAGATATCCGTGGTATCCTGTTCTCCGGGGAATATTATCGAACTGGCCTCTGGATATGCAGTATCAAATGGGTATATTGACGGCTACAATAAGATAGATCTTATAGAACTCTGTAAGGAAAATGAAAAATCTGAAGATTTTAATAAAAATATCGGTCCTATGCCCGAAAATACAATTGTAAGGATCAAAACACATACAGATCCAGATAAAGATAGAATACTGGCAGGGTCAGGAGGTATCAAGTATATTTCACCAGGATGCGGGAGCATAGATGATGCTATAGCAGCTGAACTGCCGCCATCTATCAAATCCAGCATGGAAGCAGATGCAGACATAATACTTGAATTGAATAGTAAGAATCTCTCAAAACAGAAATATAAAAATGCTTTTGGGGGATTGCACTCTGCCTCTCTTTTTGACAGCAGCGGCGAGATGATACTGGCCATGGAAGATATTGGCAGGCATAACTGTCTGGATAAAATATTTGGACGAATCTTTATCCGGGAATTAGATCCTTCAGATAAAATAATATTTACATCAGGAAGAATATCGCTTGATCTTGTTTTTAAGGTATCAAGGGTATCAATTCCTGTAGTGGTCACAAATTCATCTGTCACCCATAGCGCAGCTGTACTTGCTGATAAGATAGGGCTCACAATTATTGGCTATGCGAGGGGAAACAGGTTTAATATATACAGTTGTCCTGAAAGGATAATTAAAAATAGAACCAGAAAGGCTTGATTTGAAAGTATTATTTTTAGGTGATGTCATCGGCAAGCCAGGCAGAAGCGCCCTGAGGAAAAAGCTTGATCAGCTTATCAGGCAAAATGAAGCTGATATGGTCATTGCAAATGGTGAAAATTCTGCGGGAGGGATAGGCATCTCGATAAAGACATGTAAAAGTTTGTTTGAGATCGGTGTAGATGTCGTAACTACCGGCAATCATGTGTTTAAAAAAAGGGAGATATATGATTTTCTGAATGAGGAGCCAGGACTGCTGAAACCTGCTAATTATCCGCCAGACACACCCGGCAATGGATATAATATATATGAGATAGAAAAGTTGGGCGGACTTAAGGTGGCGGTGATAAATCTTTGCGGCAGGGTGTTTATTGATAATCTTGACTGTCCATTCAGGACCATAAACAGGATACTTGAATATATTAAGGAAGAAACGCCGATCATTATTGTGGATATGCATGCAGAAGTGACATCAGAGAAAGTCGCTATGGGGTGGTTTTTAAACGGCAGGGTCAGTGCGGTCATAGGTACGCATACGCATATACAGACAGCAGATGAAAGAATACTGCCCGGGGGGACCACGGCATATATAACAGATGCCGGCATGGTCGGATCAAGGGATTCGGTAATAGGCGTAAAAAAGGAAAATATTATAGAAAAGTTTATTACAGGCATGCCCCAGAAATTTACGGTTGCAAAAAATGATGTATGGATAAATGGAGTTGCCATAGATATAGATGAAGAAAGCGGGAAAGCAAGGGAGATCAAAAGAATAAATTGCGAAGTTGATGATGGACATGATCTCTGGGACAGGTAGGATCAATATGTCGGAATATAAAAATACACCGGGAAATAGCCATATAGATGATAGAGCTGTAAGTGGGACCATAGGGACCATAAGGCAGTTCAGTATGATAGATCCCGGAGACAGCATATTGATATCTGTTTCAGGGGGACCGGATTCGGTATTCCTGACATATATGCTTCATATGCTTAAAGGCGAACTGGATCTTGACCTCTATGGATTCAGCCTCGACCACTCAACAAGAAAGGGCCAGTCCGGCATGGATCTGGCCTTTGTCAGGGACCTTTACAATAGGCTGGATATCCGGCTCTTTAGCGAAAAAATCGATGCAGCGAAATGGTGCAGAGCCAACAGGCTTTCATTCCAGGCCGGAGCAAGGAAGATAAGGAAAGACCGTCTCCAGGAGATCTCAAAAAAGTATAATATAAATAAGATAGCCCTGGGGCATAATCTGGATGATAATATAGAGACTTTTTTAATGAGGCTGATAAGAGGTTCGGGAGCAAGGGGCCTCTCCGGGATCGGGCCCGTAGATGGAAAGATCATAAGACCATTGATAAATACATCGAGAAAGGATATAGAAGACTATCTTGAAAGAAACAGTCTTCCATACTGCAATGATAAATCAAATCTTGAAAACAAATATTTCAGGAACAGGATAAGAAATAAACTCATCCCATTTATAAAAGACAATTTCTTTAAGAGCTTTAAGAATAGCATAAAGCGTTCCATGGAAATATTAAGGGAGGAAGATACTTTTTTAAGGAAATACTCCTTAAGTCTGCTGAAACAAATAGCAAGCTTTCATAGAAGCAGTGATAAAAAAAACATAATATATCTAAAAATACCTATTGAGCCTCTAATATCAAGTTCACTCGCTATCCGCAGGAGGATCATTAACTGTGCCCTTGAAAAAATACTGGGCAATCTTGAGGATATAAGTTTCAGGAATATAGAGGACATATTAAAACTTCTTACTGTAAAAAAAGGTGGG